>CAZEZQ010000150.1:0-9186 GCA_964516245.1 uncultured bacterium
GGATTTCTGATACCATTCAATGAAGATCTAAAAAAAATCAAGGAAGATAAAATTCTTCTCGATGTTGAGATCATTGAGCAAAAACAGTTGGAAGAAGGTTATGCCATTCTTGATGAACTGGTGGGATTTTGTGAATCCAATCGTACCGATGCTTCCGTCAACCACGATGAAATTCTCTATGAAACAAAACCACAATCATGATCTTTGTCGATACAAGTGGGTGGATTGCTTTGTCTGATCGAAGAGATCAATATCATGGGGATGCATTGGCCATTTATACAAAGTTCAAGAAGCGAAAACAGAGACTTACTACGACAACGTATGTAATTGATGAAACAATCACACGCTTGCGATATGATTTGTCTCACTCAATAGCGATAGCATTCATGGATTTTATTGAGCGAGCAGAAGAAACCCGTGTTTTAAGTGTACTATTCATTGATCAAAAGTTGTTTCAAGAGGCCAAGAAAACTTTTCGCAAATACAACGCTTCCAAATTATCATTTGCCGATTGCACAAGTTTTGCCGTTTGCCAAAAATATAAAATATCTAACGCTTTTGCCTTTGATCAGCATTTTGCCATGATGGGTATTGTCTTATTGTAATCACGCGGCAATTGCTGGTTGATGTGTGGCCAAGGGTGGGGTGGCATGTCCAATGGGGTGTGAATTGGGTGCCATGCTCACGTCGCGAAGCAGCGTGGGTATGCCCAGCAGGGCGGCGTGTGACTCAGACATCCTTGACTGGGCTGCTGAAAACAACCGCATTGTTATTTATTCGACCCCTGATGAATAAAATCCATAAATTCCGAACGGGTTTTGCGGTCGTTGCGAAACACCCCGCGCATGGCGCTGGCTACGGTGTTGGCTGTGGTTTTTTGCACGCCGCGCATCATCATGCAGAGGTGTTTGGCTTCAGAGACGACGGCTACACCCTTGGGTTTGATCACTTCTTCAATAGCGCGGGCTATTTGTTCGTTCATCCGTTCTTGCAATTGCAGGCGCCGGGAAAAGACTTCGACCAAACGGGGGAGTTTGGAGAGGCCTAATACATGGCCGTCAGGTATATAACCAACATGTACTTTCCCGAAAAAAGGCAACAAATGATGTTCGCAAAGGCTGAAGAAGTCGATATCGGTGACCACCACCATTTCATCCACTTCTTCTTGAAAAATGGCATCATTCAATACTTCGGTGATGTCCATGTGATAGCCTTTGGTCAGTTCTTTCCATGAGCGGGCCACACGGGCAGGGGTGCGCACCAAGCCTTCACGGTCGGGGTCTTCATCAATTTCAACTAGGAGCTCACGGGTTAATTGCTCAATCCGTTCCAAATCGGCTGGAACTTCTTCGAGATTTTCCTTGTTGAGTTGAAGCGTTTGGCTCATAGATTCAATACTCTCTTTCCATCAATTTCAATTACGATTGGGAAGGACCGCAATACGTGGCCGAATTATTTTCCGATTCCCACAGCCGTATGCGCTTGAGTTTACCACTGGGAATTTTGCTTTCCAAAACATTCCAGATTTTCACTACTAAATTTTCCACCGTTGTAATTGTACCTTGGCTGAAAGGCACATCGATATCCAAATTGTGATGGTCGGCCTGCTCAATAATTTCCTGTTCGACAATGTCATCCAAGTCTTTCAAGTTGATGACCATGCCGGTTTTGGGGTCGGGCTCACCCTCGACTGTTACTTCCAAATAATAATTATGGCCGTGGCCGTGTTCATTGTTGCATTTTCCATAAACCCTGCGATTTTCTTCATCACTCAAATAAGGGCTGTGCAATCGATGGGACGCTGCAAAGTGTGAACGTCTTGTCAATTCAACTGGCATTATAACTCCTTTTATTGGATGACAGGCAAAGGTTGATTCATTGCGTTTGCAATACTGATCTGCTGCGCCAACGCCCCGGCGATTTCCATAAAAGATTTCGTTACAGGAGACTCGGGGTCTACATCGACAATGGGCTCACCGGCATCTCCCCCTTCGGCAATTCTAGGGTCGATGGGAATTCTACCGAAAAAGGGGATTTCAAACTTTTGTGCCAATGTTTCTCCACCGCCCGAACCGAAAATGCTGTAATGCTTATTGTTATCCGGGCAAATAAAATACGACATATTTTCTACCACTCCAAGCACGGGCACTTCCACTTTATGGAACATTTGAATGGCCCGCCGCACATCGGCTTGAGAGACCTTCTGGGGGGTAGTGACCATCAACACTCCAGCTAGGGGGGCTTGCTGAGATAAACTTAACTGGGCATCGCCGGTTCCGGGGGGCATATCAACCACCAAATAATCCAGTTCACCCCAGGTTACATTCCTTAAGAATTGCTGAATCAGGCTATGGAGCATTGGGCCTCGCCAAACAATCGCCTGGTCTTCTTGGGCGATAAGACCCACAGACATCACTTTAATTCCCCGGCACACCGGGGGTGTGATGGTTTGGCCATCTGAAGTTGGGTGTTCTTTGACCCCCATCATCTGAGGGATGTTGGGGCCATAAGCATCTGAATCCATCAATCCAACTTTGGCGCCTGTTTTCGAAAGAGCCAACGCCAAATTCGCCGCCACGGTAGATTTGCCCACCCCGCCTTTTCCGCTCGAAACCGCGAATATATTTTTAACGCCTGGAATTTCAGATTTGTTTTCCATTCCACCATGTTTTGTGGTTTGGGATGAAAGATTCACTTCAACATCTTCAACCCCATTCACTTGGGTGACAGCCTCAATGCAGTCATTTTTAATTTTGTCTTTCATGGGGCACGCCGGGGTCGTAAGTTCAACAGTGAATGACACTTTTGAGTCTTGTATCTCAACATCTTTAATCATCCCCAGAGTTACTAAATCTTTACGCAAATCAGGGTCTTGCACGGTTGAAAGCGCAGACAGCACCGCGTCTTTACTGATACCTTCGTTCTGGTTGTTTTTGGAAAAAATGCCCATGATGCTCTCCTAAAAGATGATAGTATTTGTCATGTTTTAACCGGTATTCTATTTCCACTCATGTTCTTGTCCAGGGAATCCAAAACTCCAAAATTCTCATCAAGTGCGATTCCGATAATCTGCATTTATGTCTATGTATTCATGCGATAAATCGGTTGTGATGTAAAAATCAGATCCATCTCCCTGATTTAAATAAAGATAAATTGAATATTGACTTTTTTTCATTACCGCATGTGCATCATTCTCATTATACTCCGCCCGCATGCCTTTTTTCATAACTTGAATATTTTCAATCCATAAATTTGCCTTTCCAGGGTCAAATTCAACACCACTATAACCAGCGGCGGTGATGAATCTTCCCCAATTTGGGTCTAGTCCGTAAAGCGCTGTTTTGAGCAATGGAGATTTTGCCATTGAACAAGCAATTTGTTTGGCATCAGCATTGGTGTTGGCGCCCTCCACATGAAGAAATACGACATGATTAACCCCTTCTCCGTCTTTGGCTATTTCAAGAGTCAAATCCAAGCATAATTCATTCAATGCTTCTTGAAATGCTATTCTGCCTGCACCCCCATCAAGCGTAATTTCTTGCATTTCAGACAAGCCATTTGCCATAAGTAGAACAGTATCATCACAACTTGTGTCGCCATCGATACTCAGGCGATTGAAACTTTTTTCCACTGCGATTGACAAAAATTCCTTCAAATGTTTCGCGCTAATTTTGGCGTCTGTGGTGATATAAGCCAACATCGTGGCCATATTGGGGTGGATCATCCCCGAGCCTTTTGCGATTCCACCTAGGGTTAAATTGTGGCCTTCGATATTGAGTGTGCGGGCGGTGTATTTCGGCTTTGTATCAGTCGTCATAATGGCTTCAGCCATTCTTGACCCTCCGTTGGGTGATAGAGATTGGCTAGCCTCTATAATCCCATTTTTAATTGAATCTACTGGCATAAACTCTCCAATCACCCCTGTGGAACTGGGGAGCACATTTTCTGGATCCATTTTCAAGGTTTTTGCTGTGTGGTCGCATAATTCGAGGGCATCCTCCCATCCCCGTAGGCCAGTGCAAGCATTGGCATTGCCGCTATTGACCCACACCGCCTGGCCGATTCCATCTTCAATGTTTTTTTGAGTAAGCAGCAGCGAGTTCCCTTTTAATTGATTGGCCGTAAATACACCTGCCACCTGAAAGGGGATTTCACATACCAACAGCCCCAAATCGAGCTTGCCTGATTTTTTGATCCCCGCGGCGACTCCACTTGCTTGAAACCCTTTTGGAGATGTGACAGAGCCATCGGGTTGTTTTTGAATGGTATAAGCCATGAATCTCTCACTTTGCTATCAATTAAAGAATGTATTTAACGTGGCAGGTTTGCGCCTGTAGAGGTGATAACCAACTTCCCGTGTTTGACGCCACGGGTACCGATCAATTGGTCTGCAAATTGGTGAACGAGGTGTCCCTGTCCCCGTACAATGATGACTTCCAGGCAATTGTGATGGTCCAAATGCACATGCATCATCGAGATTACTTCTGTTTCACTTTTGTGCTGCAAATCGATCAAAGTATTGGTCAATTCTCGCACATGATGATCGTAAACCAAGGTGATCACGCCAGCGACAGTTTTATCTGTCTCCATTTCACGCTGAACCATGGCATCGCGAATCAAATCGCGAATGTATTCTGAGCGATTGTTGTAACCTTTTTCTCCAAGCAAAAAGTCGAATTTTTCCAATAACTCTTCAGACAAAGAGACGCTGAAACGAACGGAGGTTCCCATACTATTACTCACTCAATATTTTGAATTTATAATTCTTCGCACAAATCCTATTTCGCAATCCACAATTTTAGCATGATCCCTCTCATTGTGAAACGAATTTATAGAATGATTAATACAATCTTGTTTTATAATCACATTTGGTTCTTGGATATAAATGTGGTATTAATAATGAGACAATCCGGCAAAAAGTCTTTTTTGGAGCGCGGGCGTCCCCGCCCGCAACAACATAAAGTGTAGATTATATACCTGATTTACTAAAAATTGTGTAGTCGTTTTCTGGATCGGACTTTTTGCCGGTCCGTCATATAAGAGTTTCATTTTTTTGTAATAAGTTGTTAACTTTCGGTTTGACAGCAAGATAGAGTCTTGACTTCTTGCTTTTATTCTAATTAAAATTAGATGGAGAAGAGAAATTACGCTTGAATGGCCTACACGTATAATGTCTATTTAAATGAGATGATACTTTAGCACAGTGGGGATTAACAAAATGTCCATCCTTCGGATACAAAATCTCAGCAAAGAATACCAAAGCGGGTTATGGAGCAAAAAAACTCTTGCTCTCGACAACCTGAATTTGGAAGTCGATGAAGGTGAAATATACGGGTTTTTGGGCCCTAATGGAGCGGGGAAAACCACCACAATCAAAATTCTCCTACGAATTATTTTTCCCACTTCGGGCACGGCTTGGCTGCTCGATAAAGAATTGGGGCAGGCCATCCAACACCATAAAATTGGCTACATGCCCGAAAACCCATATTTCTATCGTTTCCTGAATGGGCTTGAATTTCTTAATTTCTACGCCCAGATAGCCGGGATCAATCCAGAAGATGCCAAAAAGAAAGCCGAACGATTGTTGGATGTCGTGGGTCTTTCGCATGCGGCCAAAGTTCGAATATCTGATTATTCAAAAGGGATGGTGACACGGGTCGGATTGGCTCAAGCGATGATCACCGACCCGGCGTTGCTTTTGCTCGATGAGCCGATGTCTGGTCTCGACCCGATTGGCCGCCGCGAAATTCGTGATTTGATTCTTGAGCTCAAAGAACAAAAAAAGACCATTTTCTTTTGCACTCACATCTTGGCGGATGTTGAAATGCTCTGCAACCGCATCGCCATATTGAACAAAGGCAAATTGGTCAAACAGGGGACGGTGGCCGAAATTATGGCCACCGGCGTAGCCACATACACGGTTTCGCTTGATAATCTCTCACCCGAAGCAAGTGAAAAATTGATTCCTATGGCAGAAAAACAAGAAGAAATTGGTGGTTTGCTTCATTTGACCGCCAAAGATCAGGAAACGGCGCAACACATTGCCAATATAGCAGTTCAAGAAAATGCGCGTGTCATTGAAATGAGACCCGATCGAGGAAGCCTCGAAGATTACTTCGTTCGGGAGGTGGGGGCTTTATGAACAGAATCTTAACTATCGCACTCAATACCTACAAAGAATCCGTTCGCAACAAGGTGTTTTACATCTTGCTGGTGTTTGCTCTTGTTTTGTTGGCATTTTCTCTGATACTCGCCACGCTGGCTCTTGGCGAAACCGACCGAATCATCAAACAAATCGGATTAATGGGCATCAATATGTTTGGTTTGCTGCTTGCCGTATTTGTCGGTGTGAATCTCGTATATGAAGAGTTGGACAAACGGACGATTTATACGGTTATCGCCTCTGGGGTGTCTCGCACAGAATTCATCATAGGCAAATTTCTTGGACTCTTTATCACTATTGCTGCCAATATTCTCATTATGGGATTGCTTCTCAGCATCTTGCTGTGGTTTTGGCAAGGCGCCTATGTCACCCCTTCATTAATAGTGGCGATCTATCTGCTTCTGTTCGAAATGATGATTATTGCTTCTTTTGCCGTATTGTTTTCTTCCTTCTCCACCCCTGTTCTCTCGGCGGTTCTGACAGCCATGTGCTGGGTGATTGGGCGTATGGCAGAAGATTTGCTTCTATGGTCGAAGCAACTATACGAACAAGGCAGCATTTTTGTGTCATATTTATTGAATGGGATTTATTACATACTTCCCAATTTGGCGATCTATAATATTCAAAACCAGGTAATTTATAAAGAAGATATCGGCTCGATTGGATATCATACATTGCTGTATCCATTGGCGGCGATATTGTATTCCGGCATCTTGCTGTGGATCACCACCGTTTCGTTTGCGAGGCGGGATTTCAAATGAATAAGAATACACTTATCTCAATCGTACTCCTTGTGGCCTTTGTGGCCCTGTTAGGCTGGGTGCAGGTGCTTATCAAAAACGAGCGGACCGGCATACGGGTCGAAGAAAAGATTCTTATGCTATCTGACCGGCCCGAAGTCACCAAAATTATGGCTTTGGGCTTTGAAGGGGCGATGGCCGATTTGCTATGGATTCGCGCCATTCAATATTTCGGGGGGAACTTTAGTTCTCTAGACGAACCCGAAAAGCGCGAGGGATTGATCAATCTCTTTCGAAATATGTTTGTCTTGGACCCCCACTTTGTTGAGGCGTATAAGTTTGCGGGGTTTGTAACCAACGAATCCATCAAAGACCCCGAGCTGGCTATCGATTTTTTGCTACGAGGGGCGCGGCACAATCCCGACGCCTGGCGGCTGCCCTTCGAAGCTGGGTTTATCGCCTTCTACCAGATGGAAGAATACGAACTGGCAAAAGATTTATTTATCCAGGCGGCATACGGCGCCCCATTCGCCAACGTGGAGGTTGAAAACATTGAAGGAACCGAAGGTGAAGAACCTCCTTTTAATCTGATAGATGGCGCCATTGATACTGAAATGGCCTTCCAACCCAACCAAGGTTCTGTAACCATCGACTTAAGCGAGGTGAAAGAGGTCGGCCGTATTACCCTCAAGCAAAATGTGTATCGGGATGACACTTTTCGAACTTCTTACACTACCGATCTGGGCTCATCGTACGAAGTGATTGAATCGATAAACAAAACCAATTTTCACAATTTGGATGACCCCATCGAAGCGAGATATTTTCAATTTGACCAGTTTCAACCGGCGGAAGAAGGACAACCGGTATTAATCGCCGATATTCAATTTTTTGATCCCCGCCATCCCGAAGCGCCTTCGTATGTTGACCGTATGGCCATTGAGATGGACCGGTCCTCCGGCCGATTCAGCGCGGCATGGAATCAGTATCTTCGCTATTTGGAAGAAGCCCAGCGGACAGGTGACCAGGTCAGTGCTAAGTTGGCCATTGAAAAATTGAATTCGATTTATAACCAAAAAGCCCGTGAAATCATCACAGAAGCTGTAGAGTTGTATCAAGACGAAACCGATAGCCTGCCCTCTATGGATATGCGCGAACTGATTGAGGGTGGGTATATTCAGCGTATCATTAACCAAAAAATCGTGAATGATCCCAATTTTTCCGATGAAGTGTTCCCTGTGATTTTCCGCAACAAAAATCCAAGGGATGTGTTGACAACAATGGATGGGGAATCTCCTTTCTATCTCATCAAGTTTGAAGACGAACAAGGGTTAACGGATTGGTATTTGGCAACCTATCAAGAATTGAAAGAACAGCAACAGAGTATGATTAATAGGCTGCAGCGGCATTTAGATAAGTTCCAAAACGAAGTGGGCCGATTGCCTGAATCTCTTACCGAACTCAAGACCCAAGATTGGTTTACAGAAGACGACATGATCTTTGTAGACCCCCTGCAAGGAGAATTCTATATCGGCGAACAAGGCCAGGTGAAAGCCCGCGGGGGATTAAATCGGGAGTCTGAATAAAATTTACCTTGGTGCTTTTTGATTTTATACTATAATTAATGAAAAGACCCATCAAGATTCATTACGATTTGTATGAGGGAGGCCTTTGGTAGTAGATACAAAAGATATTGCGTATGAAGCAGCCAATGCGTTGGCTGACGTAAAAGGAAAAGATATCACTCTTCTCGATTTTGAAGGATCTTCTTCCTATACCGATTATTTTGTAATTGCCAGCGGTGACAGTTTCGTTCACATGAAGGCAATGGCCAATCGTGTGCGTGAAACCATGTCAAAAAAAGGCATTCGTATCGCCCATACCGAAGGCAAAGTGGGCGCCAATTGGATGCTCTTGGATTATCAAAACGTCATCGTTCATATATTCACCAAACAAGCCCGCGATTATTATAACATCGATGAACTGTGGGGAGATGCCAAAGTTACTGTTTGGGATGAACACGGCTTTCCTCACGAACAATTGCGCGGCAGTAATGGGACATTCAACGCATAACATTCTTACCTTGAAGTGATTTGCCAAATAACTCCACATCTTCCTCCTCCCCCAAGTTGGGAGGGGGTTGTGAACTATGTTCTTACTTAGATCAAACATTCTCAACCCCACCCTTTCCGCCGCGGTAGATTCCCCAATCTCGGCTGATCATTACCCAAAAATTTGAGGAGCGATTTTTTGCCCCCCTTATTAAGGGGGGTAAGCACCGCAGGT
>CAZEZQ010000151.1:0-9173 GCA_964516245.1 uncultured bacterium
ATTACTCCTTTCATTGAATAGATATTTCTAAGACGTAGTCAAATTGTTGAGATAAATTATTCCATTAGAAAAACATAAATTTTATCGTTATGGAGAAAAAGCACCATGTATTACAACAAAACCTTCACTCTGATTGAATTGCTGATTGTCGTTGCCATCATAGTGTTTTGGCCGCAATAGCCATCCCAAATTTCTTAAACACGCAAACACGCGCAAAAATCGCTCGTGTCCAAGCCGATATGCGGAGCATATCTACTGCTCTAGAGCAATCCCAATTGGATTAAGGTACTTATCCGAATGACAGATTTCGAATCTTTAACCATCCTGCTTCTTATTCCCAATTGGCTAGAATGTCTTCAACAGCTTCTCTGCTGCCGCTGGCTACTTTGTAGTAGTTGGTGAATCGGCCTGGGGGGTCTTGAGTGTGATAGTTGCACGCGGAGTCTGAAAATTTGAGGCCGGTGGCTGTGCTGATCACCGCTGATGTGTGGTGTTCTTTCACCAAGCCTGCTTCTTGGGCTTGAAATAAGGCAGAAAGGGCGATGCCGGTTTGAGGGCAGATATCGACACCCCCGCGGGTGATCGACATTTGGCTGTCTTGAATTTGATCCTCGGTGGCGCTGAAGAAATGGGCTTCGAATTGTTCGAGCAGTTTTTCTACGCGGGGAAAAGAAACCGGATCGCTAATATTGGCCGCTGAAGCCACACTGGGGCGGAATTTGCCCGGTTGATAGGCATCTTCAGCACGGCCTTGCGCATCCCAACGCACCAGGGTATCGCAGACTTCGGCTTGGCCCACAAGCAACCTGGGAAGACGGTCAATCAATTGATGTTCGTAAGCGCGTTTTAAGCTAACCAATAACGCCGTAAGGTTTCCGGCATTGCCGACGGGTATGGCAATCCAATCGGGTACCTGCCAATTCAAATCCTGGCATAGTTCCAAGCCGATGGTTTCTTGCCCGCACACACGGAAAGAATTTTTCGAATTCACAAGAACCAAATCATGATGTTCACGGCTGAAGTCTTGGATAATTCGCATGCAGCCATCGAAACCGTCTTCATGGTCAACGGCTACCACTTTGGCGCCGAACTGCAGGGCCTGAGTAAGCTGGGCCACTGAGATTTTGTTGTGGGGAACAAGTATGACGCAATCGAGCCGGTCGTGGGCATAACCCGCATAGGCGGCGGCCGAAGCGGAGGTGTCTCCTGTCGAGGCGCAGCAAATGCCGGTGATGTCCAAGTCGGGATGCTGCAGCTGCAGGCGCAAGGTTTCGCTAACCGCGACCGACATGCCCCGGTCTTTGAAACTGCCGCTGGGGTTTTGTCCTTCCAATTTTAAATAGGTGGGACCAAGATGCAATTCATCAAGCAGCCACTCCGGCACTTCAAACAAATCTGTATGGCCTTCATGCATGGCCATACAAGCTTCGTCGGGAAAGCCGGGAAGAATAAAGTCTTTCCATCCAAATACACCAGAACCGGCGGGATAGTGCCGGGCTTTCGTACTCCAGCGAATGCCGTCAAAATGATCGCGTAGTAATTGGCCGTCACCGAATCTAGAGCGAATATACTCTTCGTCCCGGTCTACCAAAAGCAAACCACCGCAGCCCGGTTCGGTGCATACATAGGTGAAACGGTCTGTTGGATAAGTTTTCCCGCATTCAATGCATTGCTGCATAAAATGGATCGCGGGGGCGGCTACTTGACTGGAGTTCATGGTGATTTCCCTCAATCTAGTCTTTAAACTATTTGGCTGAAACGATTTATTTGATTACACTAGAATCATACATCATAGAATCGAAAACAGGAATTGGTTTTTTCACAAAAAAAAAATATCGTGAAGATACAAAAACGAAAAGACTTGCACTTGAAAATATTCAAATATCCACGAGTTTTTTATCTGTGGATACTCTTTCTATATTGTTTTCTCGTCTTCTGCGATCCACAAACACTTTGGTCGCAGCCATGGTGGTCGAAAACCACAGTGGAAGAAACTCGTGAGATCGAGAAGGGATTGCAATACGAGCGGGTTCTCTATGAGACAGTGTTGAACGAACCCGTGCGCGCCCATATTTTAAGTGTAACCAATAGCAATTCACCCTATATATTCGGAGTGTTGGGAAGTTTCGGCACCGTATTCACGCCCAGCCAATTTGCCCACCACAGCGGCGCTCTGGCAACGATTAACGGGAGTTTTTATACCAAAAATCCCACCCGGGCTTTGGGCATGGTAACGGCTCATGGAAGAGTATTGTATCCCCCTCAAAATCAAAACACATTTCATGGAACGGTGGGTTTCACGCCCGACAATGTCTTGTTCGGTTGGATCCGTCCAGACCATATCGTTAACAACCGGATAGAATGCGCCAGTGGAGAGTGGAATGAGTGCCATGCAGCGCTGGGAGCCGGCCCGATGTTGTTGTTGAAGGGAGAAAAAGTGATTGAGAAAGCCGGCTCGAATTTCAAAACCACTCAGCGAGCTCCCCGTACAGCCATTGCGAAAATACGAAACGGCAAAGTTTTGATGGTTGTTGTCGATGGGCGGCAGCCCGCATGGAGTGCCGGAGTCTCTCTGGAAGAATTATTGGAAATCTTTCAAGCCCGGCAAGCCACCGATGCATTGAATTTGGATGGAGGGGGATCTTCTACAATGGTGATCAATAACGAAGTCGTGAACCGTCCCTCCGATGGCTCCTTTCAAGGAGCGCCCGGCATGGAACGTGCCGTGGTAAATGTAATTGCCCTATTTCGAAAATAATCCATTCTTTGCGTTCGTTTCTAATAAAAACGTCTTTCCAATCAATTTTTGTAAGACAAGACGATTCGGCAAAAAGTCTTTTTTGGAGCGCAGGCGTCCTCGCCTGCATCATCATATAGTGCATTTTAGATGCCAGCATTACTATATATTGTATGGCTGTTTTCTGGAACGGACTTTTTGCCGCTTCGTCAGACAAAATCTCCATCGTGTGATATTCATAATAGTATACGCTTTTAGGAGAACCAGAGATGAAATCCTTTTGGATGTTTGTTGGTTGTATTCTCGTTTTACTGGTGGTCGCCTGGTATTTGACGAATTATGTTTTTATCAGTGAAGAGCAAAAGATTTATCGTTTGATTGAAAAAGGGCGTCTTGGTGTAGAATCGGGATCGGTATTTTCGCTGAATAATATATTGGCGGCAAACTACCAGCATGCCAATGGGGCAGACCGCGCTCTGGTGATACGTGGATTGCAGCAGTTGTTTCAAGAGACAAAAGAACGAAGCATCCAATTGGGCAGCATTCAAATTGAAATCCAAGACGGCCGGGCCACTGGACGGGTACGGTTTTCGTTCGACGCTCAACTCACTGCGCCAAATTCACGGTATCAGAAATATATCACCAACAATCAGATGCATGAATTGCGTGTTGAATTTGTGAAAAACAAAAATGGGTGGGAAATTCTTCGAACAGACTATTTTTCTTAAATCTTAGAATTCAAAGTTGTTCAACCAAATTCACAACATCCATAAACGGTCAAAAAAACCGAATCCTCATTGATTGGCGATTCGGCAAAAAGTCTTTTTTGGAGCGCAGGTCATAGACGCGCCTTGGTGGGCGTCCCCGCCTGCAACAACATACAGCGTGGGTTAGATACCTATGTTTCTTTAAATTGTGTTGCCGTTTTCTGGATTGGACTTTTTGCCGGTTCGTCATTGATTGTTCAGAAAAGCCCACTATAATTGGTTTTCGCCAGTAAGAGGATTAACGATGCTAAATATTCCCATGAATCTCAAAATCACGAATTCACTGAATATCGAAGTGGAAGGCCCGCTCGATGGGCGCACAGTAAAAGATTTCACCAAAGACGCCACCGGCGCCATTGAAAATACAGAGGCAAATGAGGTTGTTTTTATTTTTGGAAAAGACGCATATGTGAACAGCATGGGGCTCAGTGGTATCGTTCACCTTTGGGAATTGTGCAAGAATAACAATAAATCGGTAACGGTATATGCCAACGAACATATTTCTCACTTGATGCATCTGTCACGATTGGATCAAGTATTGAATATCAAAACCTTCGTCGAGGTTCCCGCCCATCATACTTAATTGAACTGCAAACCTTGCATGAATCTCTCTTGCCATTGATACTGCCTATTTTATACAATTCCGAATGAACAATCGAAAATAGGTATGATTTTTTCAAAATAGGTATGATTTTTTCAATGAATAACAATGCAAACGAGATCAAACAGAACCATCTCAACTCAAATTCCAGATTCACCATCGAATATTTTGTATTTGTTTGTTTGTGGTGGATATCGTTTATTGTATATCCATTGTGGTATGTTCCCGGAAGCGCCTTAGAGAAGGGGACAGTGTTTGCGGTATTGTTTCTTGTCTTTCTGGTTGTGAGTTATAGTTTCCGCATTCTAACCCGCTATCCCTACATTGAAGTTCCTCAAGCCGAACCCTTTCACATGGAATGGAGATTCTTTTTGCCTGCTTTCGTTCTTGCAGGCATGTTGCATTCCCCTTTTCTGGGTATGCCGATATTGACCGGATTGGATACAATCGACCATGCCGCTGTGCCCGCTGTAGTAGCGGCCTCAATTGTAGACAACTTGAACCATACCATTGGTTTTGACGTTCAAGCGCTTCTCGCTGCATTGGCTTTGTTGGCCTTGGCATCTATGTGCATTAAACAAATACGCCTTAAGATTTTTTGTTGTTCCTCAAAAATGGGCTCATGGTTTCAAGATCACTTTTGGAAAACGATAGCCGCATTTTTCATCGTTTCTCTTATCTATTTTTGGGCGGTCACCCACACCGCTTTCCCCGACCGGTTTGGAGATATTCGAACCATCTTTCGCTATCCACCGTTATCCAAACTAATTTTAACCCCGATTTATCTTGTGTTTGGATTAAACGAATATTGGAGCCGGTTGATACAAATCGGTTTTCAATTCGGTGGGGCGGTTTATCTCTACCGGCTGGGAAATTTGCTTTCCGGGAAAACTGCGGGGAGAGTGTGCGCGCTTCTTTTTCTGTTTACGCCACCCCTTTTTCATTACAGCCATACCCATATGATTGACACCGGTTCGCTTTTTTTCATAGCGGCCAGTTTTTTCTATTTGATTACTTACATCGAGACCAAGCAGCCTTGGGGATTGGTTCGTGGCTGCCTGTTTATGACAATGGCTTTTTTGTATAAACATCCAGGTGTATGCGTCGTTCCTGCTTTCTTTTTGATGGTGGCCTATGACACGTTTTTTCCCAAACGAATGCAATTGCGGCCGGCATTGCGTCCTTCGTTTTTTGCTTGCTTGATCCCAGCCCTCACAATTCTCTCTTATATGAAACTGGCGGATATCGATCCGGATACCCCCTCAGAACTTTCCATTCTTTCACTACATCGAATGGCGGCGAATTTGTGGGCCATTCCACAAGGGATGACATGGCTCATTGCCCTCTTGTTTTTGGCGGCATTCGTCTATCTGGCAATGAAAAAAGAGAAGAGGATTTTTTGCTTGCTGTTGTGCTGGATTATTACCCATTTTCTGATTAGCTCCATCTCGGCTACCTATGCGAATGTTCGCCAATCATTGCCTTATTACGTAGGACTGTTTGTCATGGCGTCGATCTTTTTAGATCAAATATTACAACGATTTACTATCATTCGCGCATTCTTGTTGTATATTGTTTTGCCATGTTACTTGATCGGCCATGCCCTATTCTACCCTTACCCAACAGATTATCAGAAAATCGGCAGAGCGTTGGGAGACCGGTCGTACATCAACTTTAATAATTGGAATGATACCTACGTTCCTTACGGTGAGATTGTGAGAGATTTAATCGAACGGACAGAAGCAGATGCCCGTATTTTCGCGCCTATGGCGAATGAACCCATACAATTTTATTTGAAGAAATATGATTGGGGAAAACGCGAATGGATACGTGAACTGTGGAGCCCAAAATCAGAGCATACGCTAGCGGCTTTGAAAGAACAATGCATCACACACAATGTGGATTGGCTGCTCTTGCCCCGTGGACGTTGGTTATACAGCTATATGAGAACTGAATTGATTGAACGCATGTTTGAATCCCCCCCCGACTGGGCAAAACCAGTGCATGTATATAAATTTGGAACTACCCAGGTAGGCTTGTGGAAGATTGAAATCAATTAAAAAGACCGTGTCCTTATGTCCATTAAATCCATTAGGTCCATAAAGTCCATTTATACCCCACCATTTCAAATGTCATGAACTACAAGCAGCTCAACTCATTTCATAGGTAAATGTTCTTTGAAATATTCCAAAATAGTTTCTGCACGGTGTTTATACGTGTGTTCGGCTTGCAGGCGGTGTTGGGCGCGGGATATTGTGGCCATACGCCCTCCCTCATCGGCTAATGCTTGATTGATTTTTTCCTGCATTTCTGCAATGGATTGAAACCAAACCAACTCCCTATCCCCATTGAAAACGTTTTCCAAACCGGGAACGTATTCCAAGATCAAAAATCCACCCGCGGCAGGGACATCGAATGCCCGGGGATTGATGAAACTCATCCCTTGCAAGCTATTGATACCCAAATTCACTTTTGATAAACGGTATAAATTTTCGAGCGCTAAGCTATTCTCAATAGGGCCATAGAAACAATGAAGCAATTCCTCATCGTGCAAAACTCCTTTCCAATCAGTTGGTCCGTAGATTCCTACATTGCTGATCCCTTTGAGGGCCTTCATAAATTCCACGCGCCGTCGAGTGTTGCTCTCAGCATATAAGAAGTATTCGATCAACCGGGTGGCACTCATATACCGTGCTTTGCTGATATGCTGGCTTAAAACACTTGCCATTTCTTCTATTTGTCTGGCGGGAGGAGGGATTGTATTGAGAATTTCGCTTAAAGAATGATGGGGATTTTCAAGTTGAAACTGAATGACTTCTTCAATCCAAATTCGAGATTTTTCTTGCAATAAAGTAAAAATATTTGAATGATCGACAACCGAACCTACATAACTCACATTGTGTATCCATTTGGGAGATAGCGGTGGTTTTTGCAACTGGCCAGTGCATGCAGCAGGAAGCACGCCCAGAATTTTCCCACCCCGGCGTTCAATTTCTTCGAAAAATCGGTCGGAAAGGGCAACGCAGCAATCGTATGGATGATATGGGATTTCTACGGTTTTTTCGGGATGATCGACATACCACACCAATCTGGGGATAGGAACCGGTTCGGCAAACGAAGCGACATAATTCGAAGAATGATTGATGGCAAGAATCAGATCGGGTTGAAACTCATAAAAACTATAGGCTGCCCGGTAAAAACGGGTAAAAAGTTTATCATGAAAATGAAGGGCTTTGGTTTCGTGTCCGGCTTGCTCGAAACCTTGAACCAGTCCAAGAAGCATCGAGCCCGCCGCCCGGCCGTCGGTCACATGGGTCCACACGCGATTGATTTGTTGTACCGGCGTAGACCAATGCTTTTCACTTTCTTGCAATAATTCAAAATATTTTTGGCGTTGATTGGAGTGATACTCAAAGAATTTTTGGATCGCATGGGTATAGTCTTTTTTTCGCTCGATGTCATGCACCATGCTGCCGAGATTCTTGACGATTTGGTTGGTATTCAGTGTTTCAAGATGGTGTTCGTCAATCAGCCGCTTGCAAGATTCTACAAGGTTCGGCCCGAACGCGAATAGAATGCGCCCACTATTGATTGCTGCAGCAAAATCATACACATAGAATCCTGCGCAAAGCAAACCAGGGTCCTGTTCGAGACACAATATGCCTTTGGGTTCGCCGGGATGATGCTGCTCTAAATAGCCTGCGATGCCTGAAAGGAATAGCCCCATGCCTGGCGCCATGAATAGCAGCAGCCAAGCGCCGTTTTTATAGGCATTTTGAATTTGTTGAATCCGTGTTTGAATCGCTTGCGAATTGGGATGTTCATTATGGACAGGGAGAATGTGTCCATTGGATTGATAATGGCATCCATAAATACCTGTCGGGCCACGTTTAATAAAAATATCAGTGCGATTCGTTTGAATTTTTAATTTATCTACAAGATAGGGTTGTTGATATTTCAAGGCATTGAGATTATCATACAAATGATGTTTTGGAATTTTCGATAAAGGGAGCCAAGAAGACATTTTCGTTTTTGATTGATTAATGTTTTTTTATTACCTTAAATGGATTCTTATTTGGTGGAAGTGGAAATTCATCGAAAATTTATTTTTTTAGTATGATTCGGCAAAAAGTCTTTTTTGGAGCGCAGGCGTCCTCGCCTGCAACAACATACAGTGCAGGTTGGATGGCCATCTTACTTTATATTGTGTAGTCGTTTTCTAGAACGGACTTTTTGCCGGATCTTCTTTTTAAAGTTAAAGATACGAATATTCACTTTGTAGGGGTAGTCTGCCATAGAAAACACAATATATAGATGTGGGGCTATAAAAAGGAAAACAAGATAAATCCTACAAAAACAAAAGTTTAAGTAAAAATTTTTTTGTGACGATAATCGTTTTTGCCACTATAATTTCTCAGACAATTTGTTAAAAAGCCTTTTTTGGAGCGCAGGTCATAGACGCGCCTTGGTGGGCGTCCTCGGCTGCATCAACACATAGCGCAGGTGGGATGCCTGCGCTCCAAGAAGTGACTATAATGTATACACGATTGGACATTTTGCCGGAACTTCATTGAAGTATATTGTTTTGTTGAATATTGGTTGAGGGTATGGATCGCCAAGCCGGTAGAAACCGAGGTGAATACCAATGCCCGAAAGTAACGAATGTATCGTATGTGGCCAACCGTCAGAAACACGAGTATGCATGCATTGTTTTTTCAAATACGATCATCGTACATACAATTCTCGTAAGTTGGAAAATCGTTATGATTGTGATGACGGCCATCTCGCTTCATTTTTGCAAGAGACGTTTAGCGTAATGGAAAACCGCTCAATGAACGAGATGGATGTAGAGCATACCGCCAATCAACAAACTTCTCCAAAGAAATTGGAGAGCGGCGAAGACCAATCGATCATATCGTGGTTTTCCCGCTTGTCTCGTTTCTCTTAATTCAATAAAAGAATACTTTGACATCTTCACAAACCTCCATAGTTTTTACTGATCTTTTGTTCAATATTTTCGGATGGTTTGGATTGTATCTTTAATCATTTGTTCAGTAAAGCCCTAACC
>CAZEZQ010000152.1:0-9125 GCA_964516245.1 uncultured bacterium
AGAATAACGCTGGCGCGGCTAAAAACAGAGTCGTAGCAAGGCTTTGATAAAAAAGCGTTAGATCCAAAGGCAATCGAAAATCTCGATTGTGCAATTCCATCCTTCGTTGCATCAAACTGGCGGCCGTCATGGCGATCGCCGACCCGAAGGGGATGAAATACCCAAAAACAGATTCCGCATCTTGAAAATCAATGCGGGAGAAAACCGGGATCGCCACACCACAAAACCCGAGAATTAACCCGATCCATCGGTGCATTGGAGTAGGCTCTCCGACTACCTGCCCCGACAAGGCGCCGGTCGCCAGTGGTTGCATCGCAACCACCAATGCCACAATCCCAGCCGGAACAGCGCGTTCCAAAGACAACAACACACAACTGAGCCATACCCCATGAGCTAGAATTCCAACAATCAGGGTTGGGACTGTGTTAGACCAGCCTACCCATCGCATTCGGCCTCGTGCGGTGAGATACAAATAAAGGATGAATGAAAGCGCTAAATATCGCCAGAAGAGTAAGGTGAATGTACCGGCATAAGGGAGGCCGTATTCTGCACCGATAAACCCGGAATTCCACAAAAGCACAAAGGCAATGGCCAACAGAACAGTAGAATAAATAATTGAGAACCTCAAATTTTGCAGAGTGAACTTCAGCCCATCTACAATCACTTTGTTTCAGCACAATTTTTTGCTAAGAGAATTAAACCTTTATATTTCCAAAAAGACGCTAAGAGATCGAGATTGAAAAAGCATCACGGCGTGCTCACGCCGAACCGTTGTTTTAGAAATTCCAATCTGAACTTAATTTAAACAAGTTTACCATTTTTTTTGATTTTAAAACATTCAAGAAATCAGTTTAGCTACAAAGAGTAGACTTTGGTAGTATGCACATAATGCCGTTTAGAGGGTGATGTCTGTCTTTCGCATGAAGTGCTTCCGCCAAGTCAGTAAATATTTCCTAGTTCAAAATTCATATCCCACATCAACCCAGTAATGCCAATCTTCAATGGCTTGAATTGTCTCATCATTTTCCGCTTCTACTGGTTCAAGTTGGGCCAAGGGAACCGCCAAAGTATCTTTGTCCCATTGAATATTCACAAACATCTCTCGACGGCATTCATCTTCATCAGCCATCTCAACAACTTCTACAACATCGCCAACCTTGAGAGGCGATATTTGTCTTCGTAATCTACACTTCGCAGTAAATGGAAACTGAATTGTATCAGCAAGGTAGTAATACCAGCCCATACACCGTTCATCAGAATCATAAGCGTCAACAACGACTTCCATTAGGATCCGTTCTTCGCGATCATTGTCCTCTTTAGTCTTCGGCATCGAGAACCTCCATACAGATAAGCACCTTAAAATTAATTCTTTCTATTCATACAATCAGACAATTCCTTAACGTTCTGATTCGAATTTTGTATGTACTGCTTAAGATCATGGTTCGCTTGTTTATCAAGCCGTTTCTGGGTTTCATATTTTTCTTCAAGTATAGGACTTTTTATCATGATTATTGCTAAATATGTAATTTTTCTTGTTACAAAAATCGAATCCATTTTACATCAAATCAACAGTTCCACTGCCATAATATGGCAAACTTCAATACCATCATCCAAATCTTACCAATAACAGAGCAAAATCCCTCAACCCTTTGGGAGGTTAGGGTTAAAAGGTAAAACGATACACAAAGAAAATTTCTTGGCGGCCTTCTTGACGTCCTTTTTCTCTAAATTGCTCTGCAATAGTTGGCATCAGTTTTTCTCCCTCTATGGGAAGAGCTTGCTTTACACCTTCACAAATTTGCAATTACGCTTCCAGTTTCTTCGATAACGTATGGCAAGCCTCTTTTACACCAGGATACAGATTCCTGTACACTTCATAATAATCATTATACTCTTTGACATTCTTTTCATTGGGCTCTGTACGTTCGACCACTTTGATAATATTGTCACAGGCTTCGGGGATGGAGTTATAGACTCCGGCGCCCACACCGGCCATGATAGCTGCACCAAAAGCAGGGCCTTGGTCAGAGCCGATGGTGGAGATTTCACAGCCGTAAATGTCGGCTTGCAGCTGCTTCCAAAACGGGCTTTTGGCCCCTCCGCCGGTGGCGCGGATTTCTTTGATTTCTATCCCCAGTGACCGCGCAATTTCTAGCGAATCGCGCATGGCAAAGGTGATGCCTTCCAGCACAGAGCGTATCAAATGCTTGCGTTCGTGGCGGATGGTTAGGCCTACGAATCCACCCCGGGCGTAGGGATCTTTGTGTGGGGTTCGTTCACCAGTGAGGTAAGGCATAAACAAAAGCCCCTCACTTCCAATAGGGGCCTGATCGGCTAATGCGGTTAGAATATCGTAGGGATCTTTGCCAGACTGCTTCGCATCTGCGCTTTCACTGTCGGCAATCACGTCACGGTACCAGCGCAGCGACATTCCGGCGGAGAGAATCACGCCCATCAAATACCACATATTGGGCACGGCATGGCAGAAGGTATGCGCTCGGCCTTCTGGATCAGTTTGTGGTGTTTTCGAAGGAGCCAATATAACACCGCTGGTTCCCAGAGAAGCGAGCAGCCTGCCTTCGACAACCACTCCAGTTCCGGTTGCACCACAGGCGTTATCAGCGCCTCCACCGACCACAGGTGTACCTTCTTTCAGGCCGGTGGCTTGAGCGACTTCAGAGGTAATTCCCGCTACCACATCGGTCGATTCGGTTACTTTGGGCATCCATTCAGTGGGGATGCCGAGGGCTTTGAGAATCTCATCACTCCATTTGCGTTCAGATACGTTGAAGAGCAAGGTTCCCGCCGCATCAGAGACTTCCATAGCAATTTCGCCAGTCAAACGAAAACGGACATAATCTTTGGGGAGAAAAAGAGTCTCGGTTTTTTTGAAATTTTCCGGCTCGCGGTTTTTTAACCAGACCGCTTTTGGTGCGGTGAAACCAGTCAGTGCTGGATTGCTGGCCAGTTCCAATAAGCGCTTTTCACCGATGGTTTTGGTGATTTCATCGCAGGCCTCTGCCGTACGGCTGTCGTTCCACAATATGGCCGGACGGACAACTTGTTTGTTTTTATCCAAGAAAACCGAACCATGCATTTGGCCCGAAAGACCAATGCCTTTGATCTCCCCCGCATCCACGCCGCTCTCGGTTAGCACCTGTTTCAGAGTGTTAACAGAGGCGTTCCACCAATCTTCAGGGTCTTGCTCGGTCCATCCAGGATGGGGTGTATGCAGTGAATATTCTTCGGTCGCGTCAGCGATGGCATTGCCTTGTTCGTCAAACAAAACGGTTTTTGTGCCCGATGTGCCTACATCCAAACCAATCAAATACGCCATGAGTTTTCCTCCCATATCAAATTAATTTGAAATACCTTAGCACAAGGGGGTGGATTCTCAATCCAAAGTAAAATTCCCATTCAAAAGATTTTCTTTTTCTTTTGCCTATGTCATTTCTACGTTTCTTCGTATAATGAAGAGTAGAGATTGGTTACTTTGGAGGCAAGCATGATCGGATATTTCGACGCAGAATTGGGAAGAGTGCAAATTTCTCCTACCATTATTCGATCCATCATCATGAAAGAAATCGAAAAAAATCCGTATTTTCGGTTTCCAGGAACGAAATCGGATGAGCCGGTTTCCCGTAAAATATTGGAACGCAATATACGCGTGAATTTCAAAGAGGGCAATGTGGAATGCACCTTGATTCTGGATGTGTTGTATGGAACCCGGATTATCAAAGAAGCTCGGGAATTGCAGGGCAAAGTGACCAAGGCGATCCAACTCTCGGCTGGCTTGCAAATCAATACCATTGCCATTAATGTGGAAAATGTGTATGAAGAAGAGAAATCGGACGAACCCCTTTTGATCGAACACCAAACCAATCACACAATGCATGAAAACGCGGTAAACCAATGAATTTTCCTTGGAAGACAATCACAAATACAGTTTCTTTGGTGCTGATCGCAGGCTTATCGGCTTATTGTTGGATAATTTTGTTTGGTGATTTCAATATTTTGGAAAATGCCACAGCCACAGCGCCGCAGTTTTTTCAAACGATATTGGGAAAAATCTCTTTGCTGTTGTTTGGAATGATCACGTTGGTATGCAGCTTGGCTCTCGCTGCCATTGTGTTTGATTACGAACCCTTTCCCACCCGCCGCATGATTATTGAAAACGATGCCGGCTCGGTGGGGGTATCGCTCAACGCGATTGAAGAATTTATCAAACGCAAGGGCAAAAATGTAACGGGGGTGCGGGATATTCAAGTGCGTGCCAGTGAAAACGAAAACGGATTGCATTTGCAAACCAAGTTGATTGTTGAACTCCAAAAAAATATGCCCGAGTTTATTGAACAATTTCAAAAAAAAATTGGTTATGAACTCGAAACTACGCTTGGTATACACAACATCGAAAAAGTGGAAGTTTTGATTCAAAAAATATTCCCCAGAGATGCCTCGGCCGAAGTCTTGATGATGGGCCAATCGACAAAATTGTTGCTGAAAGACACAAAATTAGAAAACGAAAGCGCAGAGTCCAAACCGGTACGAAAGAACGATGAAGACATGAGTAATGAAGAAAATATTCATGACGATAATTTTACTGTGATTTCCAAAGCGCGGTCGAAAAAGGAGAGAGCATGAGTGTAAGCCGTGAAGAAGTGAAACATATTGCTTTGTTGAGCCGGTTGGAACTAACCGATGAAGAAGCCGATCTGTATTCTGAACATATATCCGAAATTTTAGATTATGCCGAAACGTTGAAATCGTTGGATGTAGAGGGTGTGGAACCCACATCCCATGCCGTACCCATGTATAACGTAATGCGGGATGACGCAGTTCAAACTCATCTTTCGCTCGAAGACGCCTTGCAAAATGCCCCCGACAAAGAAGGACCATTCTTTCGCGTTCCCCGCGTTACAGAGTAAGAAAAAAGGTGGAATCCAAATGATTCCACCTGATTGAAAGACTCTATTTTATTTTTTGCTCTACCACTCAATTAGCTCCATATCCCGCAATTTTTGTAGAATCTGCTCTGCACATTGTTCTGGGGTTTGTTTGTGGCTTTCGCACACCACTTCGGGATTCAGAGGTTCTTCATACGGGTCTGAAACGCCGGTAAATTCCTTAATCTCACCCGCCCGCGCTTTTTTGTAGAGCCCTTTGACATCCCGCTCTTCACATATCTCCAACGGAGCGCTGACGTATACTTCTACGAAATTGTCGATCATATTGCGTACTTCATCGCGGATGGCGCGATAGGGAGAAATGGCCGCCGCAATCGCAACCACGCCGTTTCGGGATAACAAATTGCATACAAAACCAATGCGGCGAATGTTGATATCCCGGTCTTCTTTGGAAAAGCCCAATCCCTTGCTGAGATTGGTTCGAACGACATCCCCATCCAACACTTCGTGCTTAATGCCGCGTTTTTGGAATTCTTGTATCAACACATCCGAAATCGTACTTTTGCCCGAGCCCGACAGCCCAGTAAACCACAACGTAAATCCCTTGTAATCACATTTTTTTTTCTCAGTTTCACTCATAACTCCGCCTTGCACCATGATTGCTCCTTATTTAAAATTAGATTTGTTTATGTGTAGGTCGAACCGCCAAGACGGTTCGATTGGCCGCAATAATAGAAATTTGAATTCAAATAATGAATGACGATTCGGCAAAAAGTCTTTTTTGGAGCGCAGGTCATAGACGCGTCTTGGTGAGCGTCCTCGCCTGCAAATACATAAAGTACAGGTTGGATGACCACGTTACTATATATTGTGTAGTCGTTTTCTAGAACGGACTTTTTGCCGGATCTTCATTAATTGAATGCCACTATAGTTATAAAAATACCTATCAAAGAAATACTTATAATATTCTATATTCTTTGTAGATATCGTCAAGGAAGATAAAAAAAGGGAAGCAATGCCCCTCATTTTTATCTATTGGAAATAAATTAAATATGAAACATGGGTGCACTCATGTTTTCGCGCCGGTTCGCCAAATCTTCGAATGTGATATTGTCGATCACATTTTCAATCGCGCGGCGTACATCTGCCCACACCGATGTCAGAACACAATTCCCTTGATGAGCGCATTCATTGTTATCGCTTGTTGGAGCGAGAGTGCATTTGAATGGCAATAACGGTCCATCAACAATACGAACCACTTCACCAAGGCTGATTTCTTTTGGAGTATTGGCAAGCCGGTAACCGCCGCCAGCACCACGGCGGCTTTCAACCAAGCCCGCCCGTTTGAGTTCGAGAAGAATTTGGACAAGAAATGGATGTGGGATGCTTTGATCTTTCGAAATTTCTTCTAACGTTCGAACATCTTCGCTGTCAAACGCCAATGAAAGATCAAGCATGGCGAGGATTGCATATTCACCTTTGGCTGAGATTCTCATTTTTGTTCCCCTGTAATTTCAATGATGTTGTTTCGAAAGTTGAAACAAGAACAAACACTTAGTTAAAAAAATAACCCCCTTTCGAAATTCATTTATAATAAATTTTATCATAATATTATTGTTTGAATAGAGGAAAAATTTAAAAATTTTGTAAGTACATTGCGTATATGTTTGGTAACGTGTTGAAATTTTTGTGGTTAGTGAATTTTTGAAATTGTAAAAAAATCAAAGACTATTTAAGTAAACCACTAAATTTCCATATTTTATCAAATGTTATTTGCATAGCAAAGAAATTAACTCAGTCAAATCTTTGCAAATCACATCCGGTTGGCAGGTTTCTAATTCGTTGCGCGCCGATTCTCCAATGGCGCCAGAGAGCAATCCAGCACTATGACATCCAATTTCCCGAGCGGCCCATATATCGGCTTGGGCATCGCCGACGATCAAATATTGCTCTGGATTGGGCATGTTTGTATTGTTGATTTTCAGTAGCTCTTCGTCTTGTTTCTCTGGAAACATGGCTTTCAAAAACGCGAAAGGGTGGGGTTTCCCAATGCGGATGAGTTCCCCTTGTTCGCGCAAACGAATTTCGAAGTGATGAACCTCGTCGTAGGTTACAATTCGGTTTGAATTGAAGAATCGTAAAAGATCCCAATGCCGCAGCGGTTCCAGAATTTCCATCTTGGGACGGCCCGTGGCAATGCCCAATTCATATCCGCAACCGGTCAATTGTTGCAATAATTCCTTGGTTTGGCTGAGGCCATGCAAGGGTTGTTCGCCGTGAATCAAGCCGGGTTTGGGGTGATGGGAAGGACGTTTGCCATTTTGTTTTTCATACAGTTCTTCACCCAAATACCAGGTTTGAAACAAGTCTTTGCATTGTTCCCATAAGCGGGAAGAGCGGCTAAATAGCTGAACCGGAATGTTGCTTCGTGTTTCGAGCAGATGGTTGAGCTCAAGATGGAGATCTAAGCCTTTTGCGTTTTTGCCAATCTCAGCAAATAAAGTTAAGGGTTCTATAATAGGTACATCATCTAACTCGTGAATGACTTTCGACCAATAAGGGAATTCATCCAAGGAAAGAAATTCTGGTGAATATTGATTCGACGCTTCATGGTTTAGCCGTTGCAAGGCTGATTCAGAAAAGTGGGCAAAGTGAGTTTCATAAAAGGCGGATTCTTTCTGGTTTTGAAATAGAGGGAGTAATTTGACAAGATAGGGGATCAAATGCAAACCCAATACAAAATAAGCCAAGTCCCAATTGGAGTTAATTCCCTGAATTTTGCATTTGGTGATGACTTCGCGGGGGAGGTATTTGCGCCATTCTTGCCTGCCAGAGTCAGCCATCGAGAGGCAAAATGAGTTTGCGTCGGTGTTGGTGATCCCATTGATGATTCCTAAATAGGCCGGGCTTTCGAGCACTTCACGGATGGTTAAACCGGTCGCGTCCCAATACGATTCTTCGCTGGTGAGCACCCCATCCATATCCAATAAGATAAGTTTGACTGATTGAAACCGTTTTTTAATTTCTTGTGGATCCAAACCTGTTGTTGATTGTGTCAAAGATGCCTTCCTCCTTACGCAATCGCGGCGGGCAGCGGGTCGCGGCGCTCGACTGGATGAAACAGAGTGTCGCGTTCCACTGGCTCGCGGCCGGCTTCTTCGATCAGCCGGCGGATTTTGGAAACAGTTAACACTTTGGGAGAGGTGGCGCCGGCCATGTGCACGATTTTTTCATCCACCACGGTTCCGTCGAAATCATCCGCGCCATAGCGCAGCATCACCTGGGCGGTTTTAACGTCGAGCATGGTCCAATACGATTTGATGTGGGGGATGTTATCCAGATAGATGCGGGAGATGGCATGCACCTTCAAGTCTTTAAGCCCGGTGCAGATGACATCGCGCACACGGGTGTTTTTGGTGTTGAAGTGAAGGGGGATGAAGGTCATGAATCCTCCGGTTTCATCCTGCAGCGGGCGGATGTGGGCCATGTGGTCGATAATTTCTTCGGGCGTTTCAACATGGCCGTAGAGCATGGTGGCGTTGCTTTTCAAACCCAAGCGATGCGCGGTGCGGTGCACATCAATCCACTCATCCACATACAATTTATCCGGGCACATGATATCGCGCACGCGCTGGGAAAACATCTCGGCGCCGCCGCCGGGCAGGGAACCGAGGCCGGCCTCGATCATATCACTGAGCACTTCTTCTATGCTTTTTCCAGAGAGCCGCGCCAGATGCGAGATTTCAACCGCGGTGAAGCATTTCAAATGAATATTGGGGAACTCGCCTTTCAGCGTGCGCAGCAAATCCAGATAATACTCATAAGGCAAATCGGGATGCAGCCCGCCCACAATATGAAACTCAATCGCCCCTTGCTCAGCCCCCTCGCGGGCACGTTCGAGCATTTCGTTGATTCGATAGGTGAACGAGCCGGGCTTCTTATCATCAGGCTTGCGGGCAAACGAACAAAACTTGCACGAGTCGATACAGACATTGCTGTAATTGATGTGCCGGTTCACGATGTAATAAGCCTTGTTGCCGTTCCAGCGCTGGCGCACAAACTCAGAAAGCCGCCCCAAAAGATGCACATTGGGCGTATGATAAAGCGCCAGGGCCTCGTCATCCGTAATGCGCTCACCCGCACGAACTTTGTCTTCAATATGTTTTAGATTCATACGAAAGTTTCACCGTCTTGTAGGATGGGTCACGTCGTCTGACCCAT
>CAZEZQ010000153.1:0-4399 GCA_964516245.1 uncultured bacterium
CTGCAGCCATGGTTTCAGGTTTGTTTTCCGGTTCCTTTTTTTCCAGCGCCTTGTTTGTCATGTCGATGATTCCATCCAATGAAAACGATGATGGAAGTTCCAATCATGTGATACGTGAAAAAACCGTGCAACGGGTGCAAGTCATGCAAGTTATAGAGCAGCCGCTGCAAGAAACCATTTTGCTGCCTGGAACGGTTGAAGCCTCAGCCGATATTACTGTTGGTGCTGCGATCCCTGGGATATTGGAAAAGGTGATGGTTGAAGAAGGGGATTTCGTAAAGAAGGGCCAAGAATTGTTTCAAATAGACCTGCGTTCACGAATTGCCATGATGGATGAGGCGCGCGCCGCACATGATCTGGCGCAAAAAAATTTAAAACGCATCAAGACGCTTCGTGAGAGAGGCAACGTGACCGCCCAAGATTTGGATCAAGCAGTTTCTGAGGAAATGCAAACATCTGCTACAGTCAAACGGCTGGAAGTCGATGTTTCGTTAGGCCATGTTTCGGCGCCCCGCGCGGGATTTGTCGACCGAGTGCATGTCGAAGAGGGTGAATACATTCATGAAGGCGGCGATTTGGCGAGACTCTTATCTATCGACCGGGTTGAGGTGCTTGTTGGTGTCCCCGAAAAATACGCCGAGGCCGTAACCCATCAAAACACAGCCACTGTTTTCATGGAGTCTTTGGGTGAAAATCGGACCGCCCGGATCGAACGTGTGGCTTTCGGGGCGGATACAGAGACCAATACTTTTGAAGCCAAACTGGTTCTGGAGAACCCCCGCCACCGCATTCGTCCAGGAATGATCGTACGCGCCGAGCTGGCCATCCGCGAAGTGGATGATGCCTTATTGATTCCACTATTCGCCTTGGTAAAGAGTGAGAAAGGCATGAAAGTGTTTGTCGAAAAGAGCGATCAAGTTGAAGAACGTTTTGTTAAACTGGGGGCCTTTCAAGACAATCAAGTAGAAATATTGGATGGGATTCAAGCAGGAGAAAATGTGGTGGTTATCGGACAGCGCGAATTGATCGACGGTCAAACCGTCAATGTAATGGACCGAATTTCAGCCGATTCATTGCCCCGTCGCATCGAGGCTGCCCCATGAGCCTATCCGAATGGTCCATTCGCAATTCCATTACTATAATCGTTTTGATGTTTATTCTGGTTTGCGCTGGGATTTATGCCTATGTTACTCTCCCAAGGGAATCGTTTCCTGATATTACCATCCCCAATATTATTGTCACCACGGTTTACGAAGGGGTGGCTCCATCGGATATTGAAAACCTGATCACCCGGAAAATTGAAAAAAAAGTGGCTTCTATAAGTGAATTGGAGGAAATTCGCTCGTATTCATCAGAGGGGATTTCGACCATCATCACCGAATTTACATCTGAGATCGATATTGAAACGGCTCTGCAGAAAGTTCGCGACAAAGTCGATGAATCCAAAAGCGAGCTGCCGCCCGATTTGGAAGACGACCCGGTGGTCGATGAGATCAATCTTTCTGAATTTCCTATCATCACGTTTGTGGTTTCGGGTCCGGTGAGCCTGGTTCGTTTAAAAAACCTGGCGGACGATCTTTCAGAAGATATCGAGAGCATTTCGGGTGTCTTGGAAGCTCCGGTGACCGGCGGTTTGGAGCGGGAAATCAAAATTGAATACAACCCGCAGCGCCTTGCTTCTTACAATCTCTCGACCGCCAACTTGATGCAAACGGTTCGTTCGAACAATCAAAACACGCCTGGCGGCGATTTGGATATCGGGGTGGGGAATTACCTGGTCAAGATTCCAGGTGAATTCGAAACGCCTGAAGAAACGAAACAGCTTGTCATTCATTCCAATGGCCGTTTCCCCGTCTATATCACCGATTTGGCGGAAGTGAAAGACGGCTACGAAGAACAAGAAACCAAGGCCCGTTTTAATTTCAACCAGGCGATTACCGTCGATGTGGTGAAACGGACCGGTGAAAACATTATCCGCATTATTGATGAAGCGAAACATGTGGTTGAAACATACCGTGAAACGCTTCCTCCTGAAATTTCCATTTCGTATGTCAACGATCAATCCAAAGACATTCGGATGATGGTTTCCGATTTGGAAAACAGCATACTCACAGGCATGATTTTGGTGTTGTTGGTGGTGTTGTTTGCCATGGGTTTGCGCAATGCGTTGTTAGTGGCTTGCGCCATCCCCTTTTCTATGCTGATTACATTCTTTGTGCTCAAAGCCATGGGGCTTACATTGAATATGATCGTGCTGTTTTCATTGTTATTGGCGGTGGGGATGCTGGTCGATAACGCCATCGTGATTGTGGAAAATATTTACCGGCACCGCTCAGAGGGCAAAGGCCGGCTGGAGGCCGCTATTGCGGGCACGCACGAAGTGATGTGGCCCGTGACCGCCAGCGCCGCGACCACCATTGCCGCTTTTTTGCCGATGGTGTTCTGGCCCGGCATTATTGGTGAGTTTATGGCTTATTTGCCGGTGACCGTAATTGTGACATTGCTTGCTTCTCTGTTTGTGGCCTTGGTGATCAACCCCACGTTGGCGGGGATCTTCGTGAAGGCCGGCAAGAAAAAAGGGCTGAAGAGTGAAGCCAATATTTTATTGCGCGGTTACCGCCGAGTGCTTTCTGCCGCGGTGGATTATCCTTTTTTTACATTGATTTTCGCGGTGATGTTATTGGTATTGTCGATTCAAGGGTATGGTAAATTCGGCCATGGAGTGGAATTTTTCCCTGAGGTGGAGCCCAAACGAGGATTTGTGGATATCCAAATGCCGAAAGGGACCAATCTCGAACATACCGATCGAATGGCCCGGCAGATTGAAGAGTATACCAAACCGTATGCAGATATTCGCAGCGTAATTGCCAATGTGGGTACTGGGGGCAGCGGGGGAGGCTCGTTTTCGGGCGGAGGCGGTTCTTCACCGGATCATGCCCGAATTGTGGTTGAATTTGTTGATCAAGAAGAGCGCCAAGTGCAATCCTCTCAGGTTTTGCAGGAAATTCGAGAGATATGCTCTACCATTTATCAAGCCGAGATCGAAGTCGATAAGCAAGAAGAGGGGCCGCCTACCGGGGCGCCGGTTAGTATTGAACTTTCCGGTGAATCGTATGATGTGCTTGAAGGCCTGATGCGCCAAATCAAAGAGCGCATTCGTGATATTCCGGGTTTGGTGAATTTGTCGGACGATTATGTAGTGGCCCGGCCGGAAATTGTGGTGAATGTGGATAAAGAACGCGCCGCTTTATTGGGATTGAGCACCGAGATGGTGGCCCAAAGCATCAAAGCTGCCATTCGGGGCATTGAAGCGGGAGTCTACCGCGAGGGGAACGATGAATATGATATTATTGTGCAACTGCCGGAAGAACAACGCAAAGATTTGTATGCGCTGCGCAATTTGGTGATATCGCATCCTGCCGGGCGCCACATTCCGTTGAGTTCGGTGGCGGAAATCAACATCTCTGCCGGTTTGGGCACCATTGTGCGGGTGGACCAAGATCGCGTGATCACCATAGAAGGCGAAACCGAAGGCCGTTTGTCAAACGATGTGTTGAACGATGTGCAAGCGGCTCTTGCGGATTTGAAGTTGCCCCGGGGGTATCAGTTACAATACCGGGGCGAATCGGAAGATCAAGATGAATCGTCGCAATTTTTGTCTGAAGCTTTTATTGCCGCTTTGATGCTGATCGCGTTGATTCTTGTTGCCGAATTTAATTCACTTTACATGCCCATTATTGTGCTTTCGTCGGTGGTGCTTTCAACGATGGGAGTATTTGCCGGCTTATTGCTGGCCAACATGCCATTTGGAATTATTATGACGGGTATTGGTGTCATCAGCCTGGCGGGGATCGTGGTGAACAACGCTATCGTGCTGCTTGATTACAACAATCAATTGCGTGAGTGTGGCTACGACAAAAAAGAATCGTTACTACAATCGGGAATGATTCGATTTCGCCCGGTGATTCTAACCGCCATCACCACCATTTTGGGCTTGATCCCCATGGCCTTGGGGATCAGTTACGACTTTCGTGAGGGGGATTGGATCATCGGTTCTGAATCGGCGCAATGGTGGGGGCCGATGGCGATTGCCGTGATTTTTGGCTTAAGCTTCGCCACAATGCTCACGTTGATTGTGATCCCTGCGATGGTTTCGATGGGGGATAAAGTGTCATCTGGATATATGCGTTTATGCCAATGGTATAAAGGCCGAGAAAATGAGTTGGATTATTCAAAATAAGTATGAAAATTACTTTAGGTGATTATATACTTTGCAAACCCAAATTTTTTGCTATTTTACCTTGTATAATAAATAAATTTGGAATGCAAAGTGAACTAATTGAATTTTATTGAAATTGCCCAACGCTTTAACGATTAAGATGCTTGCAGTGAGATGCTT
>CAZEZQ010000153.1:4409-9117 GCA_964516245.1 uncultured bacterium
TGAAGGTGCTGTTTGCCTGAAGTGTTGTTGTGTCGAAACCTATAAGATAACTCCGTAGCCTGGTTCGAAAACCCGCAAAGGATTGCACAAGTGCAAAGGCTGTCGTAAACAATTCACGGTTACAGTGGGAACTATATTTGAGGCTTCACATATTCCTTTGAGCAAATGGTTAATGGCTATCTATAGGATGTGTTCGCAGCAAGAAGGGTATTTCCGCCCATCAATTGCACCGAAACCTTTGAATCACATATAAAACCGCTTGGTTTATGTGTCATCGTATCCGTTACGCAATGGATGAAGGCCCTTTGGCTGAGCAACTGAACGGTATTGTCGAGGCTGATGAAACTTACGTAGGTGGGAAGGGTCGTGGTAAGCGTGGACGCGGAGCAGAGAAAAAGACCCCAGTGTTCACACTGGTTAAGCGTGGTGGTAAAGTGAATTTACAAGTTGTTGCGGATGTCACGGCAAAAAACCTTTAAGGCATAATTTGCCTGAATGCTCAAAAATCTGCTATAATTGGTATAGATGAATTCCGTTCTTACCGAGGATTAGAGAAGAAATATAAGGCACACAAGGTCATCAATCACGGCAAGAAAGAATACGTCAGAGGAGAAGTTTATACAAATACGTTAGAGGGGGTCTTCTCCCTCTTGAAACGTGGTATTACTAGTAGTTTCCATCATGTATCTAAAGAGCATTTGCATCGTTATTTGAATGAGTTTGATTTTCGATACAATCACCGGAAAGTTTCTGACGGTGAACGGACGTTAAAAACCATACAGGGTTTTGAGGGAAAACGGTTGATGTACCGACACTCATCGTAAGGAAGAAGAAGTAAATGGTCAAAGATTATGTAACTTTTATATTAGACGATGAATTAACTCTAGATGAATTCACTTCATCTATGACAGAGTTTAATGCAATAATAAAGAATCTTACAAAAGAAGTTTCTGGAGACAAAGAAATCAGATGGGTTCTGGGCGGTCTTTCTTATGGAAGCGCCCAAGCTGTGGCAAAGGGGATTTACGAAAACGAAGAAGAAGAGGATATTGTAGTTAAAACCGTTGAAAAATATGAACGATATTCTGAAGATGTTAGTAAGGGTGAATTCACACATTATTCTACAGAACTTCGTAAGTCTGCAGCTAAAATTATAGATTTATCGAACCGAATACCAATTCGATTTGAAACAGCAGATAAGGATGTGTATCTTTATAACCCCCATAAAACAACTCATGAATTAAAAGTTGAAAATATAGGGATATCAATACCAGATAAAGTGTTTGGATGTGTTCGCGGCAGAGTGGAAAGTATTAATAGCAGAAATGAATTTCGTTTTATTTTATATGATTCTGTTTACGATAAAGCTGTATCTTGTTATTTAAACCCTGATCAAAAAGAACTTATGAGGGATATATGGGGGAACCTGGCGTCTGTCGAAGGTGTTGTGAAAAGAGATATCAATACGGGTAGGCCACTAACTATTAGAAATATAACAAAAGTTGAAAAAATAGAAGAGATGTATCCTGATGAATGGAGAGAGGCAATAGGTTGTTGTTCAGTTCCTGAAAATAGCATAACACCGGAAGATGCAATAGATAAAATAAGAAATGAATAAGCCTAAAAAAAATGTTCCTAAATATTATTGGGATGCCAATGTATTTTTGCATCTTATCGATGAAACAAGTGATAAGATTGACGTATTAAATGCTATTTTAAATAAAGCAAGTAATAATGAAGTAATTATTTACTCATCTGTTCTCAATATAACTGAAGTTGCTTATGGACAAGAAGAGAGAATGCAAGGTAATTTGAGTCCAGATGTTATTGAGAAAATAGATAAATTATGGCATCCAAGTTCTCCAATAAAACTTGTGGAAATACACCAAACAATATTACTAAAATCTAGAGAGTTAATAAGATTGTGTGCTAAAGAAGGTTTGACAGGCTTGAGATCGGCAGATTCGATTCACTTAGCAACAGCTCAAAACATGAATGTTGATGAATTCCATTGTTACGAAAAAGAGAACAAGTTAAAAAAATATGCCGAAAAAATTAATTTACTCGTAAAAAAGCCAGAGTTAGACCAGATGTTTTTATCAGATGAATATGAGCAATAAAAATACTAGAAAATCTCACGATAAACCCATTAAAATCCCCGTCGATTTCGAGGAAGCGGTTAGAGGTCTTCTTGATGTGAAACCACCACCAAAGGACAAGGATAAATCTGAAGAAAAAGACAAAAAGGAAGAGAAGGAATAATTTTGATTCAATTTATTATTGGTATAATCGGTGTCGTAATTATTATTTTATCCGCAAGAGCAATCTTTCAATGGAGTATTATTTTAACGGCACTTAAAGAAGAGCCAAACACTTATATTGCCCCTTTTATTTCTGCAGGTATGGGACTTTTAATTATAGTTCTTAGCATAATCAATGAGAAGTTTTTTTCGATAGCAAGCTTTTCCTTTATTACTTTATCTATACTTTTATTTCCAAATGAAGATGTCCCGCTTGCAACCGACGAAAATAGCGGAAATATTTATAAAATAAGTTATTGGGCTTTCGGAGTACAAGGTAGGATAGGAACAGAGCATCCAATACCTGGCATATAGAGATTTGGATACTGACAAAAAGATTTCAACATTTGTGTAATATTTATATCCATTTCCTCAACCTCAATGCATTTATATTTTAAGTGTAATTTTGATATGATGCAAATTTTTTCATTGTTGATATAAGTTTAATGCAATTAATTGGTTATTTTGTTTGGGTTTAATTGTAAATTGAAGACTTGAAAATTAAAGTCGAAATATTAGGATGTTAAATTATAAATTGGTGAAACTATGGAGAGTGTTTATAAACTTCCTTTGGTGTTAGAGCCCCAACCGGAGGGCGGCTATTGTGTGAGCTGTCCCATTTTGCCCAATCTCATCACGGAGGTGGATACGATAGAGCAAGTGATTCCTAATGTTTCCGATGCATTATCCGCTCTAATTGAAGACTATGAAGATCTAAACCAACCCCTTCCGGATGTATTGCAAACTATAGAAACAGGCAAAACGTTTGAATTATAATGCATGTTAAGAATTGAATGTTTTTTCTGTTTTGGACAGAATTTCATTGATTACCCGCCAAAAGGTGGAAACCGCATCATTTTTTCCATCAAAATAGTCTTCGAAAAATCCAATTTGATTTAGTGGAGGGGGATAAGCATAACGTTCACCATCCTCTCCTCTTTCATCAAGCCAATCAGCTGGTTCTTTAGGATCAATTACTGTGAATAAATCATGTGGGTAGAGATAGGGGCGGCCAGAATTGTTTACGATGCGGTAATCATCGGCTTCGATACCAATTACATGGTAAGGGTGATTTGGAGATAAATCTGGGTATTCTGGATATGTTTGTTTTAAGGTAACAATCATGGATTTTCTAAATGTATCTTTTTGATTTCTACACACCCAACATCCTTATTCTCATACCAATGATATTCGTAAAATTCATCGTTTTCAATTAAAATTGGACTACTCTTTTTAATCCATTGCGAAGGTTTTCCACCATAGGTTTGTATTAGACGTTGCAAGTCTCGAATCCGCTTTCCCCTTGCTATAACACGTGATTGTGAAAGTAACTTTGATGATAAGCGTATGATTGGGATTCCTTTACAATCAATTCAATAAAACTATTCGATTCTCTTTTATACAATTTTGCATTCAAATTGCATAATTGCAAGGATGAATTTGCCAATAATTTAAAACAAAAAAGGCCACGCTGCTTGGCGAAGCCTTTTTGATTTTCTATTTTCTAGAGGGTGGCGCTGTTTAGCGGCTTTGCTGCACCCAAAAAAATTCCGCACGGCGGTTTTGCGACCAGCAGCTTTCGTTGTGGCATAGGGCGATGGGTTTGTCTTCGCCCCAGCTGCGGGTTACGATGCGGTCTGTATCCAGTCCACGGTTCACCAAGTAGCTCATGGTGCTTCCTGCACGGGATTCACCCAGGGCCAAGTTGTATTCTTTGGTTCCACGTTCGTCGCAATGGCCTTCAATGATCAAGGTTAAATTGGGGTTTGAAATGAAGAACGCCGCAACGTTGTTCAAGCATTCTCTCCATTCATCTTTGATATTTGACTTGTCATAATCAAAGTGAATCATGTCGCACATGCCAGAACCTTGGTAATCCGGATGTTTGGTTAATGGCTGCTGGCCAATGAGATCATCTGGTCTCTCTGGAAGACCATCACCATTTGTGGGTTGTTGATGGGTTATCGATTTCTCCGCCCGGGCGTGTGCGCCGGTGTCTTGAGGCTGTCGGTGGGCGCAACTCATTGCCATGCTGACGACCAACAGCAAGATAATACCTTTGGATAATGTTTTCAACGTGGCCATCTAATTCAACCTCCCAGTTGTGCTTACGCAAACTTATATATGATTTTAATGATGAAGCCGTGACTCAGAATAGGGCTGAGCGCGGTCTTACTACCTAATTGAATATTCAAGAGTTGAACCTAAGATCGAAATGTCTTAAATCCATAGCATTAATACCGCTACTAGGTTACATGATTTAAAACTCAATTGCAAGAAATGGAGTAAAAAAAGTTGAATAATTTTTTTAAATTTCGATTTCTTTCATTAGCATTTGGGGCAGGCACGGGGGATTGGGGGCAGACACGGTGGATTCGGGGCAGGCACGGTGGATTCGGGGCAGGCAC
>CAZEZQ010000154.1:0-9043 GCA_964516245.1 uncultured bacterium
ATCCTTTTCCACTTCGTAATCCGACCCGTTATATTCCATACGAATCCTCCAACGGCTTGGTATCCAAAGGAGATATTTGGCGCTTTGGAGGCGCCCCTCTCCCTCAAGAATTTAAAGAAAGTGTCAATCTTTAAGCACACACAGCAGCATACAACGTTTTTTGCATAATCAAGCCAATGTTTTATTCGTATATTCAAGGAGAAAAGCTTCTATGCAGTTCACGAAGTACTTATTGCTTGTATTTGTTTTTTTTCTTCAAACATTATGGGTAATTCCTATTACTTATGCGAAATGGAAAGCCAATCCGTTATTGAAGTCAAACGAAACGGCAACGCTCGAACCCAGTGTACAAGAGAATGAACTTTACTCTATTTCGGCTGCACTAACGAACAAGACTCTTCAATACTCGAGCGGAGTGAAAGTGGAGGTTCATTTTTCATCCGAGCATGTGGTTGAAAAGAAACTGTATTATGGTGATCCAGACTTTTATTTTGTCTGCAAACCGCCTCAAAAAATATTGTTGAGGAATTTGCAAAGCCGTGGTGAGCCGATACCGATTGAGATCACTCTCTCAAAAATTGATGCCGCCAACAGAAACCTCAATCGAATTGAAGTGGAACCCAACGATACACCTGCTTCTGCGCAGCCCATTCAATTGGACGGTCAGATTTACTGTTTTGCAGATGAAGTCGATTATTATAAAAACGAGGAAAAACACACAAATGGTCCAGACTATTTTCGTTTTACAGTTACGGAGCCCAATCCCAAATTGTGTTATATCGAGCTCAATCTTTTCGCGCAAAATGTGGCACCGTATATTGAAATCTATCGTCTGGCCAACAGTGATCTCAATCAACCACAATTAGAAAAATACACAAAAGGGCGTCAACCTGTATCCAACTCTCAGGGCAATCAACCGGCAAACAATATATTTCAAGTGAATTGGAAAGGCTATTATTATGAACTTCAACCTGGGGAATTCAAATTGGATTCGATTATCTACCTGGAGTATTCTGTTTCTATTCACCACTGGGTTCGTATGGGCCAAGCAGGTAACCATTGTGACTAATTCCACCGTGGAGGGTGCGGCCCGCTATGGGTTTGAACAGCTTGAGCAATCGCTTCAAGAAAAGGATTACACAGTTCGATATGATACACGGCTGAATTCTGAAGAAACGGATTTTTCTATCCTGGTGGGCCTTGGCGAGAGTACTTCTCCGGCTTTGGATTGGCTGCAGGTTCAGAATGTGAATCTGCCGAAAGAAGCGGAATCGTTGGTGATCCGAAAAACGACAATCGATGGGATTCCTACCCTTCTCCTTTGGGGAGCCGATGCAAGAGGATTGATGTACGCCGCATTGGATACGGCCCACCGAGTGCAATGGACAAAAGAAGATGGCGTTCCATTTGCATATATTCGCAATACAGTTGAAACCCCCTATGTCAAAGAGCGGGCGGTATCTATGTACACCATGCAACGCAAGCATTTTGAAAACCGTCTCTATGACGAAGAGCATTGGAAACGCTATTTTGGAATGTTGGCCAAGAGCCGCATCAATAGTTTCGTGGTCATTTTTGGTTATGAAAACGGCGGTTTTATGGCTCCCGCTTATCCCTATTTTTTTGATGTGGAAGAATTTCCCAATGTAAAGCTTTATCAAATGTCTCCTCAACAGCAAAAGCGCAATGTGGAAGCCTTTAAGGCTATGATTCGCATAGCGCACGAACGGGGGATTGAGTTCCGGGTGGCTCTTTGGGATCACATTTACCGCGGTGGTGTGCAAGGAGGAGGAATTCCAGGCGCGTCGGAAAAAGCGGGACAGAAGGCTCCTCACCTGGTCTATGGGATAAATGACGACAATCTGATTGCCTACAATCAAGCTGCATTGCGTAAGTTTCTGGACGTGTTTCCTGAAATCGACGCATTGCAATTTAGAATGCATGGCGAGTCTGGATTGAAACGGGACGAGATGGGCGATTTTTGGCATAACATCTTTGCTATGATCATTGAAAAAGACCCTGATATGAGTGTGGATATCCGGGCCAAACAATTGCCGGATTCAGTCATTAACGATGGATTGCGCCAAGGGCTTAACTTGCGCGTCACCACCAAATATTGGATGGAACAGATGGGGCTGCCTTTTCACCCCACACATATCAACGAACAAAACCAGGATGACCGGCGGCATGGATATGCCGATTTGTTAATTTATCCAAAAAAATATCCGGTGCACTGGCGCATGTGGAATGGTGGAACCACTCGCTTTTTGCTGTGGGGAGATCCAGATTATGTTAGGCAATTTGCGAAAAGCACCCAACTGTATGATGGATACACTTTTGAAGTCAATGAAATGCTGGCCACCAAGATGCTGGGCGAACCACATGATGCAGTACCTTTTGATCTCTTGAATCCACCCTATCAATATTATCAAGATGAATTTGAACGCTATTGGCATTATTACCAGGTCTGGGGGCGCGTTGGGTACAATCCTGAAATCTCGGATGAAATCTGGCAGCAAGAATTTTCGCAACGCTTTGGGGATGAAGCGGGAATGGCTCTCATGCACGGCCTGCACGCCGCAAGCGATGTTTTGCCCCGAATTGTTGCCTCCAGTTATCTTTATCGTTATTTTCCCACTACACGTGGTTGGGCAGAAATGATGAGGATGCGGGATTTGCCGGAATTTGCCACAGCAGAAGGCAGCGACATTCAACAGTTTCGCAATTTTGAAGATTATGCGAAAGATATTCTCAAAGGCCGTGAAACTCCCATGCGTACACCGGATGAAAATAGCCGGTGGTTTCTCAAAAAATCGAATCAAATTTTAGGCTATGTGCAACAAGCAGAAAATGCAGCCGGAAATTCAAAAAGCAACGAGTTTATTGCCACCCTAACTGACTTAAAAATCTTAGCCAACTTGGCCTTGTATCACGGCCGTCGTATTCCCGCGGCCGTGAACTATAACCTTTATCAAGAATCTGGAGACCTTTTCGCTCTGGATTGGGCCATCGTTCAAGAGCAAAAAGCCATGCAGGCTTGGGAAGAAATTGTGAAATCTGCGGGAGATGTGTATCCGGACAAACTGATTTTTGGAGTTCATGCAGCCGGTTTCCCATATCACTGGAGTGAAGAACTCAATAATCTTAAAGAAGGTTTGCAAGAGTTAAAAGAAAAACGGGAATTAGCCATTGAAGAGATTCAGAACAAAGATCAATTTTTTGCCCATGTGCCGGTTCGCAAATTACCTCCCAATAAAAACTTGGTGCTTAAACTCACTGCCGCTGGAACTGCTGAATCCAATCATTGCCAAGCGATTGTGAATGGGGAAGAATATACAATGCAAAGAAACGGGTTCAAATATCAGGCCACTATTGAAAATTTGCCCCGCGGTCAAGAGATTGCTTATTATTTCAAAATCCAACAAGATGGCGACACTGTTTATTATCCGAAGAAACATCATCCCGAGCCCATTCGAATACAAATCTCTGATGACAGCACTCCCCCGCATGCCAAGATTGCGCGAATACAACAGGCAAAACCGAAGCAGGATTTAAAGGTCAGCGCGAATGTGGTGGATCCATCTGGAGTGGAATGGGTGCGTCTGCGCTACCGCCATGTCACTCAATTTGAAGATTATCAATCTATCGAAATGAAGCGGGACCCTAAAACGAATCTCTATTCTGCCGTGATTCCCGATGAGTTCATTATTCCCAAATGGGATCTTATGTATTTCATCGAAGTGATGGATACTCAAGGCAATGGCCGAATGGTTCCCGATTTGGAAGAAGATATGCCGTATGTGATTGTGAAGTTGGAGCGATAAACAATATTTATTAAATGGTTTATTCAAATCAAAAACACAATTGAAAAGCAGCATTGTCTAAATGCTAAAACCTGATAAAATTAATCATAATTCAATTGATAGAATTTCTTTGGGGAAATGCTTCATCTTTGAAGCGGGAGTTTTTTATTTATGAAACAATGGGGTCTGTATATTTGTATAGGGATGCTGCTTGCGTCTCCTTTTAACGGATTTACTCAACCGACTGATGACCAATCACCCTCTGATCAATCCTCTTCATTGGCAGTCGAAGCGAAGGTCAATCAGTTTGTCGAAAACAATTGCATCTCGTGCCATAACAGCCAAGCTGAGACCGCTGGGCTGAATTTGGAATCGGTCTCAAAAAAAGTAACCCATCAAAATTGGGAAACTTGGGAAAAGGCAATTCGTAAACTGCGCGCGCGGCAGATGCCGCCCTCGTTTATGCCCAAGCCAGAAGAGGCCGTGTATCAAACAATCTTAACATCCTTGGAGGGCACGATAGCCGTATGGGCTGAGAAACACCCCAACCCAGGCCGGACGAATACGTTACGACGGCTCAACCGCACCGAATACAAAAATGCGATTCGTGATTTGCTGGCGTTGGATATCGATGTTACCAACCTGCTGCCAAGTGATCAGGCCAGCCACGGTTTTGACAACATTACAGTCGGTGATCTTTCGCCGATGCTGATGGAACGCTATGTCAAGGCGGCGCAGAAAATTGCCCGTTTGGCGGTGGGCGCACCCCGAAGCACACCTAGCGGCGATATCATTCGCATCCCCGCCGACCGTACCCAAGAAGGCCATGTCGAGGGGTTGCCTCTGGGAACGCGAGGGGGCGCGTTAATCCCTTATACGTTTCCTACACCGGGTGAATACGAAATCAAAGTACGCCTTTCTCGAGACCGCAACGAACATGTTGAAGGGCTTAAAGAGCCCCACAAAATGATTGTGCTTTTGGGTCGTAAAGAAGTGGCCTCTTTTACTGTAAATCCACCAAAAAACAGTACAGACCATCAATTTGTGGATCAACATTTGAAAGCACGCATTGTGGTATCAGGCGGGCCACATAAATTGGGTGTTACGTTTCTTAAAAAAGATTCTTCCCTTATGGAAACCAAACGCCAACCCTTTGAAGCGCATTTCAATTATCACCGGCACCCCAGGCAAAATCCTGCAGTCTATCAAATTTCCATTACTGGACCTTATGAATCACAAGAGGCCGAAAAGACACCTAGCCGGGAAAAGATTTTTATCTGTGACCCAAACGAATGCAAAGATGAAGAAAAATGCGCCAAACGCATCCTATCAAATCTTATGCGCCGCGCCTATCGGCGTCCCGTGACCGAAGAAGATTTGAAAAAGCCAATGGAGTTTTTCCGCCAGGCGAATCAGGAAGAAGGCTTTGACGCGGGTATTGAAATGGCGCTGAGCGCCATACTGGTAAGCCCTCACTTTCTGTTCCGGGTGGAAAAAGTACCAGAAGGCATTGCACCCAATACGGCATATCAGATCAGTGATCTTGAACTGGCTTCACGGTTGTCATTCTTATTGTGGAGCAGCATTCCGGATGAAAACCTGTTGGATGCCGCCATCCGAAGAGTTCTGAGCCAGCCCGAAGCGCTTGAAAAGCAAGTGGAGCGGATGCTCAATGATCCGCGTTCAAAATCATTGGTGAAAAACTTTGCCGGACAATGGTTGTATCTGCGCAACTTGGAATCACACACACCGGATTTGCGCTTATTCCCCGATTTTGACGACAATTTGCGCCAGGCTTTTCGCAAAGAAACCGAGCTCTTTTTTGAAAGCATTATACGTGAAGACAGCAGTGTATTGGACTTATTACAGGCTGATTATACCTACTTGAACGAGCGGCTTGCGAAGCATTACGGCATTCCCCACATTTATGGCAGCCGTTTCCGTCGCGTTGAGCTCGAAGAAGACTGTAAGCGGGGCGGATTGCTGCGCCAGGGTAGTATATTGACTGTGACTTCATACGCCACTCGCACTTCACCGGTGATTCGCGGGAACTGGGTACTTGAAAATATGGTTGGAACACCTCCTCCACCACCACCGCCCGATGTACCCGCGTTGGAAGAAAACACCGTTTCTTCGAACCTGACTGTTCGGGAGCGTTTGGCCGAACACCGTAAAAATCCCGCTTGCGCCAGTTGTCACAACCTGATGGATCCGGTTGGATTTTCGTTGGAAAATTATGATGCAGTAGGCCGATGGCGCGAAACTGAAGAAGGCCGTCCGGTGGATGCATCCGGGGGCACGCCGGATGGGAACGAATTCACGGGCGTGTCCGGGTTGGAAAAAGCTTTGCTCGAACGAGGCGAAGTATTCGTCAGCACCATGACCGAAAAGCTGCTCACCTTCGCATTGGGCCGGGGGGTGGAATATTATGACGGACCCGCCGTTCGCAAGATTGTGGATAATGCTGAAAAAGAAAATTATAAATTCTCGTCGTTAATCAAGGGAATTGTGAAAAGTAAACCGTTTCAAATGAGGAGATCCAAATGATACTTTCCAAGAAGGCTCTACCCCGCCGCACATTTTTAAAAGGTATGGGAGCATCGTTTTCTTTGCCATTGCTCGATGCTATGCTTCCTGCTATGACTGCCGAAGCAAAGACTGTAGCCGCACCAAAGTATCTCAAACGCTTGGGATTCGTTTATATGCCGATGGGCTGCGACCTCCCAAGGTGGACACCCGGCGGAAAGAAGTTGGATGAACTTACACCAATCCTTAGTTCACTGGAATCGGTGAAAGAACATGTGAATGTAGTCAGCAATATGGAGTTGCAGAATGCATATCCCGGCACTCATGCGACTTCGAACGCTGCTTTCTTAAGTGCCGCCAAAGCGAAAAAGACCGAAAGTACGGATTACTATCTGGGTACGACGGTAGACCAAATTGCAGCGAAAAATATCGGCCAGGAGACCCAATTGCCTTCGTTGGAGCTGGCGATGGATTTGCTTGAAACGGTTGGCCAGTGTGACAACGGCTATGCCTGTGTATATCACAACAATCTATCGTGGTCGTCACCCACCACACCGCTTCCTGCTGAAGCGCATCCGAGAGTGGTATTTGAACGGTTGTTCGGCGAAGGCGGCAGTGCGGCAGAGCGGCGCGCTGCACTGCAGAAAAAAGCCAGCCTGCTGGATTGGGTAACTGAAGATTTGGCCCGATTGCAAAAAGAACTTGGTCCGGATGACCGCAACAAAGTCAACGACTATTTTGATAGCATCCGCGAAGTGGAACGCCGCATTCAAAAGGCAGAAGCGAATACGAAAGAAAATCCCCTTCCCGACTTGGACCGGCCGATGGGTGTTCCACCCGAATACGCCGAACACGCCAAGTTAATGTTCGATTTGCAGTTGTTGGCTATGCAGGGAGACATTACGCGGGTAATCACCTTTCAATTGGCCCGTGAAACCAGCAATCGCACGTATCCTGAAATTGGGGTGTCTGATCCACACCATCCGCTCAGCCATCATGGCGGTGATCGGGAAAAAATCGACAAAATGGCAAAGATTAATCAGTTCCATGTTTCGTTATTCACCTATTTTCTGGAAAAGATGAAGAACACGCCTGAAGGCAATGGCTCACTTTTGGATAACTCGCTGTATCTTTACGGCAGCGGCATGGGCAACCCCAATGTGCACGACCATGTTAACTTGCCGATTCTGGTGGCGGGTGGTGCTGCCGGCCAAATCAAAGGCGGCCGTCATATTACTTACAACAAGCCCACGCCATTGGCAAATCTGCATTTGACCCTGCTAGATAAGGTGGGTGTGCATTTGGATTCATTTGCCGATAGCGATGGAAAAGTTGAAGAGTTGTATAGTTCGACAGAGAGTTTGTAAAGAATGGTTATTTTATGATTCAAAGAAAATAGAGAATTATTACAAGGGATTTACATATGTTTTGGAAATCATTATTCATTTATGGAATTCTGTTTTTGTCATCCGTAGTGAGTTGGGCTGAATCGAATACCAATGCACGGCTGGCGGATGCAGTGGAAACCCACGAAAGCAAGCAAATTCAACACCTGCTCAATATGGGATGCAATGTCGATATTCCACAAGTAGATGGCATGACTGCACTGCATTGGGCGGTTTATCATGACGATCTCAAATTGGCTAAACAATTGGTCAAAGCTGGGGCGAATGTTAATGCGCAAAACCGCTATGGGATCATGCCGCTCTATCTAGCCTGCCAAAATGGAAATACACAATTGGTGAAATTTCTGCTTGAGCAGGGTGCGGTTGCCAATGGCACGATTCGTGGTGGAGAGACCGTGTTGATGACCGCTTCGTGTACTGGCAAAGTGGAACCTGTCAAAACACTTTTGAAGCATGGCGCCAGAGTGGATACCAAAGACCGTGAGGATCAAACTGCTTTAATGTGGGCGGTGGCCGAGGGGCACACCGAAGTGGTAAAGACGCTGATCGATGCGGGGGCGGATTATCAAGAGAAATTGGATTCCGGTTTTACGCCCTTATTTTTTGCCGTACGCGAGGGTCATATTGATGTTGTTCACACCTTGCTCGAGCAAGGAGCGGATGTGAATGCGGTAATGACAGAAGGCAATGGGATCAGCCCATTGATTCTGGCGGTCGAAAACGGACATTTTGAATTGGCGGTGGAATTGCTTAAAGCGGGTGCTGATCCGAATGACCAGCGTTCTGATTACACTGCATTGCACAATATAACCTGGGTGCGAAAACCTGACAGCGGCGATGGCGGAGATCCCGCGCCAGTAGGTTCGGGCAATGTGAGTAGTTTGGAATTTGTACGCGCGATTGTGGAAGATTTCGGCGCGAATGTGAATGCGCAATTGAAAAAAGGGCGCTCGCGAATGGGACGTATCAACCATGAAGGCGCAACCCCCTTCTTGTTTGCATCCAAACGGGCGGATGTGCCATTGTTGAAACTGTTGCTTGAATTGGGGGCGGACCCATTGCTGCCCAATGTGAATAACACGACGCCCTTGATGGCGGCAGCAGGCTATGGCTGTATCGCACCGGGCGAAGAAGCGGGAACCGAAGAGGAAGCGTTAGCGGCAGTAAAATTGATTCTGGATCAAGGTGCTGATATTAATGCAGTAAACAAACAAGGCGAGACTGTCATGCACGGTGCGGCCTACAAAAGCTTCCCTAAAGTGGTGCAATTGCTAGCCGACAAGGGTGCGGATATCGAAGTGTGGAATA
>CAZEZQ010000155.1:0-9010 GCA_964516245.1 uncultured bacterium
GTGAACCCGAATCATCCAATCAGAATCCATCCAAAAAGTCTTTGTGCATTAGCATAGAAGACGAACCGGCAAAAAGTCTGATCCCAGAAAATGACCATAAAATATAAAGTAACTTATGTGTCAAACTTGCACTATCTGTTGCTGCAGGCCAGGACGCCTGCGCTCCAAAAAAGACTTTTTGCCGAATCGTCATAGAATTCCAGCCTCATTCTTTTGTTGCCGTAATTCCATGAGGCTCCAAATCGCCCAGATCATAAAAGTCCCCGTTTAGGGATTGTGATATTCCAACGCCTTCTTCTGGCGTAATCCCTGGTGATGCCATTTCACCCGAGTCATAAGAATCATTCTTTCGGGCCTGTGAAATTCCTTCTTCTTCAACCGGGGCGGATTCCAAATGTTCCCAATCCAATTTGGATGGCATTCTGTAAGATTCTCCGTCATCAAGCGGAGCCACTAAATAAGGAGTAACCATGATCAACAACTCGGTTTCTTCTTCTGTAATTTCCTTCCGCTGAAAAAATCTTCCCAATATTGGGATATCACCCACATAGGGAATTCTTCCATTTTGCCTTTGTGAGTTTTGACTGATCAATCCAGCGATGGCAAAGGTTTGCCCTTCATGCAGCTGCACCACTGTATGCGCGCGCCGGGTAACGATAGTGGGAACGGTGAATCCGCTTATGGTTACACCGCTGCTGAAATCCAAGTCAGAAACTTCCGGTGCGATATCGAGATGAATGGTCGACTGATCCATAACAGTGGGAGTAAATTTCAATCGAACTCCAAATTCTTTGTATTCTACAGTAATCGCATCGCCAATACCTTGCGGAACGGGAATAGGAAATTCGCCCCCGGCCAAGAAACTCGCGGTTTCTCCACTGCGCGATACCAGATTGGGTTCAGCCAAAACATGGATCCAACCTCGTTCTTTAAGCGCTTGAATAAAGGCCGCGACATCACTTTTGGGAAAGCTGAAAAACGTAGTAACTGCATCACTCATGGTGATATCACCACCTTGAGCGAAATCACCGCTAATTAAATTATTGAGTTTATTCGCGGCAACCACATCATCTGAGTTAATCAGAAAATTGAATCCTTCTTCATAACGGAAGTTATTGGCCACTTCGGCGATTTTCACTTTCAACAAAACCTGCTGCTCGCCCGGCACTTTCATCATGTCCACAACTTTTGGAACATAGGATCTAGTAATTTCAAGCGCCCGCTCTGCCGAATTCAAACTATTTGCAGTGCCGTGAAGAGCTACTGAGTTCTCAATGGGAACAGCTTCAAGAGCATCATCGGGCAGCATTTGAGACAAACTTTTGTTGATCGATAAAGTGTTCCAATGGACCAAAACAGTAATCATTCGGGTCTTGCCCTCTGCTGTCCACACAATCACACTCGTTTCACCCACAGAAACCGCTGTAATCAACAATTGGCGTGGATCAACAATATGCACATCGGCAATTTCCGGGGCGACCACAGAAACCTGTTCGGCAATTTCATTGAGTTTGACAATAACAGATTTTTTTACCGGGATCTCAATTGTTTCTTGGTTGGGCATCAATTCTTTGATTGTTGGTGTCGCCCGAATAGAAACAATAAATACACACACAACCAACATCGAAAAAAAAATTCTGAATAAATTACGTATCATTTCCATCTCCGGATTTGGCTCTTACCTGAGGAAGATAAATAACATGTTACACCAACCCGATAATAATGCAATTAAAATTTATTAAAAGAGACTTCGTCTTTTTCACTTCCCCGATAAATCACTACAACATGGGGTTTGGGTGTGGGGACCGGTGTGGGTTCTTCCACCAATTCCGGCTCCCAATCTGACTTGACTGGTTCATATACCTCCCGGTTTGCAGATGGTATTAAGTTAGACAATTTGATCCCTGTGGTTTCGCTTAAATCCTTATCTTTGTAATTGCGCAACACCAACCTGATTTGGCCCACATTCGAAGCCAATGCAATTCGCTCTGCCTGGTCCAAATTGACAAGAACGGTAACCGTTGGAACCATATTGGCTCTTTTCTCATCTCCACTTTCGATTTCCTGCCCCACAGCGAGAACCCGAATGTTTTGCAAAATCACTTTACTCACAGTCTCGCTTTGCTGCGATCGAATATCGACGGTTGTAACAATATCCACATGATGGCCCGGCTGGACGAATCCACCGACGCTAATGGTGTCATCCACCCGCAACGTGATTGCCCGCATCCCCGGTGGAATCAAAGCGGGCAATCCGCCAAGTGACCCGGATTCAACCAGGCGTTCTTCCAAAATCATTTCACCACTGTAGATTGAAGCTCGCGTCATGCGGCCAACAAGTAGATCGGGATTCACAACAGCTTTTTTTGGCACACTCTCTATCGATCGCTTCACAACTTCAAAATGATTATGATGTATGGTTGTACCAGCAGAGATATCTTCTTTGGCTACAACCACAGATTTCATATTGATTGGTTCTGCTTGATTGCTTTGTTGGCTTTGAATGTAATTCATGACTGTGGCGCTTGCAATCAATCCCGATACAATTGCAATCAATAAAACTAAAAAACCGGCCGCTTTTGACATGATTGTTGCCTCCGCGTAATATTTCTTTCAAATTATTCGATTGCCTAAAAACACACTACGAATCAACCGAAACCTTCTTTGCGCATTACTACTGTGCTCTCAAATTCCGCTCCGCCAAAACCGTGAACGAATCCCTGCATCCAACCGATGGACGAATAGGGCAAACTAACCTTTATGGTTACCGGATCATTTCGATTGGCTGTGGAAATATCCGATGGTGTCGTTTCGATGGTGCCATTGGGCAATCCGGCTTTAGACAATTCAAAATTGATCCGGTCCAGCACTGCGGTATTATCCGCTCCAGGCAATGAAGCGGCACGCGCTCCCTCGCGGGCGGCGGTATGCAGCGTCTGATAAACTGACATCACCCGGCCGAATTCAACAATGCTCATGAAAATGAGTAACACTATCGGCAATACCATCGCCAATTCGACTGTGGCTGATCCTCTCTTCAATGAATGTTGTTTCATGATAACAACCCTCCAAATAGGAAATAGGTGTAAAATCCGAAAGCAATCGGTACGCCATACGGCAGCAAGATGGTTTCTGGTGTGTTTTCATCGCTGCCATAATTCAGATCATTGAATTTCAATAAATTAACAGTGGCAAGCGCCACTGTTAGCATTCGCTCTTTCAATTGGCGGCTGTAAACCATGAGTGAGATACCCATTACGGCGCCAACGACTACAGTCCAAAGAAATCCTTGAAATGTGGCTCCAACTCCTACCCAGGCACCCACGGCCATCATCAGTTTAACATCGCCCGCTCCCATACCCCGTAAGAGATAGGGGACAACCAGCGTGGCAAATCCAACCAGGATTCCCAACAAACTGAAATAGAGTCCTTGAGGACCATACATAATCGAGTGAAAACATATACCGAATAAGATGGCGCTGAAATTCAGCCAATTTGGAACCCGGTGTTCTTTCCAATCGATATAGGCTGCAATCGCCAAAAGGATACAAGCCGCGAGTATTTCTGGTTTCATAATTTCGTTTGGCTCCTTGTTTCAAATTCACACATCCGCTCTCTGACTGATAAGTGATGGGAGAGAACCACCTCGAAAATTGGGGGGTGGATATAGAGGGGGTTTTCAGCGGCAGCTCTCTCCCAACCAGTTTGGACAAACATCAATAGAGAGATTAGCTCGTTGGCAAAGTCTGAACAGTTGCACCAGTACCAGTAAACCAATCTGTTAACTGTTCACCAAAGAACGTGACTGCTCCCATAGCGGCGATGATAATCAGAGCCACTACCACTGCGTATTCCACTGCTGTCGGTCCGTCCTCACTCGTAACGAAATGTTTCACTACATTGATGAAATTCTTCATTGTACTTCTCCTTCCTGGATGTTATGTAATATAAGCTTACTTTTTATGTAAGCCTGATTCACTAAAGAATTCCCTCAACAAAATAATTTCAAAAAATTAATACAATTAAATTTTACATTTTATTTGTATTTCGTAAATAATATTTATATACTGTTTAAGTACAAATACTAGATCGGAAATCCCTACGAATCCTTACTACAGTAAGTAAACCCTAAACATTACAATCTGTCAAGTATTTTTTCAAAAAATTTCCTTTGTATTGTGTCTCATTGAAATAAGTAGGTGAATTTATTTGATTTGTGGATGAAAAAAATTTGTGGATCAACTGATTTTAGGCAAGAAAAAAGGGCAGATTTACTCTGCCCTTTGAAGAATTTTGAATAAGTTTCGTGTTTTGCTGTTGTTTTTTACCGAAATGAATGCATCTAAAACACCGACCAATCGCCAACATTCGATTCTACTTCACTTGGTACCAGCGCTAGATTGAAGAATGAACGAAATACATGATCCGCAGGCAAATCCACATCTTCAAAACCCGATAAAATATCAACTACGGTTGGAAATTCACCTGCAAAATCACTTGCTTTGTAAATACCCAATTGATTAAACACAGCCCCCACATTATGGCTGCCAATAATGATTCTATCGGCACCAGGAATATCGGCAACTCCCCATAAACCAGTAAAACCATCACCAGAAGTATCAAACTCTTCTTCCAACGTTCCATCCATTGATAAGCGTACTAACGTGTTCCCCTGATTCAAAGCAATGATCGAATCGATTTCTTCAACATAGGTTAATGATTGAAAATTTCGTCCATCGTCATAAAACACACCCACTGGATCTCCACCAGTATCTTCGTAAATATGGATACCTGGCGCACCATTATCTCCCATCAATAGAGTCCCGTCCGGCAATCTCAGCGCTTCACCATAACCGCTTTTGTTAAAAGTTCTTATATCAACTTCATCAGAGGTCACTTTTACCATTTGAGCAAACTCTTGATCTAAACCGCCAAATGTATCATTTTGTTCGCCAGTATTACTTTGGACAATGACTTCGTTTGATCCTGTAGCAGCCAAGAAAGTGATTTTGATGGTGTCGGTTGTGAAAAATGATTGAGTTCCATCCCGTTCGACCCGCAAGGCTTCACCCAAACCAAGGGGGAATTCTGCTTCTGTATCACCGGTTGAAGTGATTCCCACCCAAATATTTCCATTGGGGTCGATATCCAAACCCAAGGGCCTTCTTCGCTCCCAACCACCTAAATCCCATCTTACCGCGTTCACAATTCCTGCATCAAGAAATTCACCCGGTACGGCAGCTTCCAGGTCAAAACTGATCTCGATAATTTGATCGTCAAACGGATCCGCAAATATTAAGTTGCCCGGCTCAAACAGCAAAGCATCTTGCGCGCTCGCCCATTGGCAAACACCAGCGGCTAACAGTAACAAAAACATCTTTCTCATCGCTCTTACCTCCACATCTTAAATTGTTTAAATTGGTTAGGAATTCATTAGATCAGATTTCCTAAATAGAGTCAAGCAAGGATCGCTTTTTCGACAGAATTTATTGAATTAATTCCCATGTTCTGTTCAATGCCGCAATCGTTTTCTTTAAGGCCGGTTTGTTATCCATCGCCCGCAATTCATTATCAAAAGGCTCACAACTTACAGGGCCATCATACCCAATCCGTTTGAGCGCGTTGATGAAGCCTTTCATATCGATCACGCCGGTGGTAACAGGAAGGCGGCGCACATTGTCTATCAAGCGGTCCGTCACGATATAGCGGGGTGCGTCATTCACATGCACGTCCACCACATCATGGTTGCGCAAACGGTTAATGTCCCCAACCGTCCCATGTGACGTGTGCCAATGCCATGAATCCAACAACAGGCCCATATTTCCGGTGCCGATGGCATCACACAGTTGCAGCATCTCACTCATTGTGTAAATAAATTCATAACGAAAACGGTCCCGCAGCGTTTTGGGGCCGACAAATTCCAATCCAAACCGTATCCCATGATCCTTATAGATTTTGGCAATTTCAGTTAACCGCCGTTTGTGCAGATTGAAATTTTCCAGATAATTGCGCTGATCGTGGCCCGGCATGATCCAAGTAGACACCCGGCTTGCCCCGACTTCTTCCATCACTTTTGCCTGGCCGGGAACTTTTTTAAGCCCATCCTTAAAGGCATCTTCTCCTTTTCGAAAATCAAGCGGCACACCACTCGGCCCCCATGCGATTCCATTTTCTTTCATGTAAGATACCAAATCCTGCCGTTCCTCCCGGCTCATTTGCAGCAAATCACCGTGTTGAACACTGACCCCGCCAAAACCGAATTCAATGGCGTAATCGACCATTTGTTTTTGGGAGCCACTCACTCCGATATGGCCCGGCCCAAGGTTTTTATAAAACAATACGTTTTTGCCAGATGCAGCTTGACTGGAACGAGCACCAGTCAAGGCAAAAGCAGCACCGGCCAAGAGTGAAAATTGAGTAAATTCTCTTCGATTGAGTTGTGAAAAATCGTTCTTTCTATTCATAGTTCCTGTTCTCCATTCTGCAAAATTGATCTATTTGTATATCATGATTTCAAGGCATGAACCACCCAAATGAGCAAAATGACTCTCCTTCAGGCGGGGATATCTTCACTCACATTGAATCGCTCGAATCCCCAGGCAACCAATGGAACAATAAAGGCGCAAACCATTGAAAGAGCTATGAAAAACACTAAATAAAATGTCCACATTTGCCAGCCCAAAATCCATGAGGCCAATGCCCCCAGTCCTCCCGCCAAACCCAGGCCGAGCGATAAAAGAAATGCCATAAAAAAGAACACCATCATATTACGGCCGATATGCTGCATATCTCCTGGTGTATTGGTAACCAAGCGGGTTGGAACCAATAAAAAAACGAAATTCTGCACACCGAATAAAAGCACGCAAAATGGAATCGTGCACAATATGAAAAATAGGGCAAAATCCACTTCTATTCCTCCCATCAATACATTGCCAAGCATAACAGCAGAAAGATTGATAGCGACCAACAACACGGGAACCGCCAATTGTCCGAATGCCAACGGTACTGAATCTACAGGAAACTGCTTCATCCAGGCAATTTGATCCAGATCCCCCCGAAAATCAAAGCGGAGCCACATCGAAAAAAGCAAAACCATATAAACCAAAACCCCAATTCCAGCCGGACCAATAAACGAAATGATGAATCCAAAAACCAATGATAGGAATGGAAACAAAAAAAAGAATATCCCCAAACTTCGATGGGCCGTCACCAACTGGCGCCAGACCACTGGACCCACTCCAGCCAGAAAAGGAAAACGAATCTTTCCCCAATCCAAACGTGTCTGTTTCACATCAGACTTCCTGGTTTTGGGAATGGAATACAAGCCATGCCTTTGCGCATAGATTTTTTGGCTGACAGCAAGTGAAAGTTCCATAAAATTTGAATCCAACCGAAGAATCGCCCAAAACAAAACCACATTGATAAACAAGCCGGCCCCCACCCACACGATCGCGTCAGGAAACAGCTGTTGTGCCAGTAACAAATTTGAAAATACAATGAATGGAGTCAGAGCCAAGCGTAATCCAGGAGAATTCAAGAAGGCAACGACATCTTGATAGGGCATCCATTCAAACTCTTTGCTTAGAGGGATCCAAACCGTACTTCCAATGATGACAGCGGCAAAAATGACAATCGAGAGAATGCGTTTGCTTTTGGAATCGATTGTGACAGTATTTCGACACAGCACCAGCAACATGCTGGACAATTGTGAAAATGAAAACACCATTGTGCTGCCGAGAAAAACATACAATGGATTCAATTCGAAACGCAGCGCGAGCACAGAAATAATCAAAGCCCCAAATATGACACCTTTCAGGCTATCGAATATTCGATAGATCAAAACCTGCGAACGCGTAAAAGGCGCGGCAAAAAGAAAATCTACTTCGCTGGGAGGAAACTGAATGAATTTCTCGCCCACCGAAAAAAACAGCATTATGAAAAAGTGAAACGCAATAATCAAAGGGACAAACGTATGGAGGGTTTCGATCGATGAACCCATGCCATTGCCGATAAAGGCGAGGTTGGGCCCAAGAATTAATAACAACCAAATCACAACAAAAACATATACAATCCCTTTGCGAAACGATTTCATGCTTTGCAAAATTCGCCGTATACCGCCATACAGCCGAAACCAGAACAAACGCCGCAATGCGGGATGCATCATACTTCTTGCCCTTCTGTCGCACGGAAAAAGATGGATTCAAGAGAGGCATCGTCCTGCACATCTCCGAAACGGGCCCGGGCCTGATCCATGTTCCCGTGAAACAGGAGTTCTCCTCGATTCATAATCAAAAGATGTGTGCATATATTTTCGATCAAACTTAATTGATGCGAACTCACCATGATGGCCGCCCCCGCATGGGCCCGCTCTCGAATCGAATCTTTCGCCGTTCGAATGCCTCGTGGATCAAGACCGGTCATGGGCTCATCAAAAAATATGGCGTTGGGGTTGTGAAGATAGGCGCAGCAAATCGCCACTTTCTGGCGCATGCCGCGTGACAGCTCTTGCGCGACTGTATCTTTTTTTTCTGTCAATTCAAATTGATGCAGAAGACGATTGCCATATTCCTGATAGTCATGCAAACGATAGGTGGCTGCGATAAATTCCAAATGTTCCCATACGGTTAGAGCTTCAAACAACTTTGGATCGTCTGGAATATAAGCCAACTGTTTCTTGGCTTCTACCGGCTGCTGGGTGATATCAAACCCGGCGATATGTATGGTTCCCTGGCTGGGTGACAAAATTCCACACAGGCTGCGCAAGGTGGTGGTCTTCCCCGCGCCGTTTGGACCGACCAAGCCGAAGATCTCTCCCGATTGAATTTCAAATGAGAGATCTCGTACCGCCACCGTATCCCCATAACTTTTGTGAAAATCTTTCACGTGAATCAATGCCATACCTCATCATACAGATACAGCATTATTCCAAATTTGCCCATTTCTATAAAGCCTTTCAGGTTAAAGAATTATTTTGAGCGTGAAAGACAGGATGGTTTAAATCTAACCAAAA
>CAZEZQ010000156.1:0-8961 GCA_964516245.1 uncultured bacterium
AGAAATGATCACCCACGACAGAATCCGGCTTACCCCTCCCCCTAGCGCATTTCTTCCAATTGGTTTGGGAGGGCGAGGCTCCCGCCGAGCCGCAAGCATCGAATTTTGTTTACAAGTACACTTTCTTAATTCGGAGATAGTTGTGATTAACACTAAATTATCCAAAAATATTGTGGCTTTCGGCTATGAACCTGGATTGTACATCGATCTGGAAAATCAACCCTGCAGCCTATTTATCGATCCAAATACAAACGATATTTTAGTGGATGAAGGGGAAGGCGAAAATCGAATCAATGGTGCTGTATTCAGAAAAGAACACCAACCAAAATTTTCCCTCAAAAAAGCTACTGAACCAAATTTGATTCAATTGATTCTTCAATATCAAAACATTGAATATGATTTAAGGCATTTGTCAAATTCAAGTATAAACCAAGAATTGCAAAACTGGGTCAAAAAAGCCAATCAACAAATATATGGCGTAAAAGTTTAATTGGAATAATACTCAATCTCGCGCAATATGCGGTCATTAAATTCCTTCTTCGCCAACACCACCAGCGACAACCCAAACGGCAATCCTAGCCCAACCACGAATGGCAGTTCGCTGCTGAAAATCATTGTAAGCAGCGTATTCATCCAAGGCACATGGTGCATGTTGTCGGCACGGGCGAGTTTATCACTGGGTGGCGAGATCATCTTTTTGAGATTGCGGTAGCCCCGCCATAAAAATGCCGCAGGCAGAAGCCATGTGTTCATGAAGGACCGGTGCTCGATGGTGAATCCATTGCTCTGCAGCAATTCGTAAATACGCCTGGGTTCGTAGCGCCTGTAATGCTGGTTGATCTCGTCATGCTCTCCCCATAGTGAGGGGAAAACGGGCACGGTCAAGAGAAAATATCCCTCCGGTTGGCATACCCGGCCAATTTCGCGAAAGGCCTGTTCATCATCTTCAATGTGTTCCAACACATCCAAAGCTGTGATTAGTTGATACGATTCATTCTCAAACGGCAACCCAGTAATATCGTATTGCTTGGCGTTGTTGGCCTGGCGTAAATGGCAAAAATGGATCGCTTCCGGCGAGGAATCTACACCGGTTACCTCACCAAATTCTTCCAGCATTGCCAGATTGATTCCCGTACCGCATCCAGCATCCAAAACCTGGCGTGGATACCCACATTTAGGCAATTTTTTGCGCAAGAGAGTGGCCAGTATTTTCCGGCGGCTTACAAACCACCAATTGTTTTGTTCAAATTCGTAATAATCCGAATAATAATCTTCACGCACAGAATATTTAACCTAGCACTATTTTTATGGTGTGTTATCAATAAGTCTCCCCCACGATGGGAGAGATTTAGAGGGGGTGAAAGTTTGATTCCCCTATATTGTTTCGGCTTATTGTTAAGACGGATCATTGTAAGAATTTTCAACCTCAGTTCCAAGACATAGGAAAAAGAGTTAACCGAACAAAAATTCTGGCGATAATGACATTGAATGCAATCATTACGAAGAGCAAATAGTCGAATGAAGATGAAATCCACATATAAATCCACCCAGCCACTCGAACAAACCGCAAACTTGATCCCGGTGTTTCGGCCTTCGATTACCGACGAAGAAATCAATGCGGTGACAGAAGTAATGAAATCGGGCTGGTTGGGGCTGGGGCCGGTCACTGCCGAGTTTGAATACGAACTGGCCACGCACTTCGGGGTTGAGCATGTAATCGCCGTCAATTCAGGCACTGCGGCGCTGCATTTAGCCTTGGAACTACTCGATCTCAAACCCGACGACGAGGTTATCGTACCCACCATCACCTTCGTCAGCACGGCCCATGTGGTTGAATATTGTGGGGCCAAGGTAGTGTTTGCCGATGTCGAAGAAGATACCCTGTGCATCAATTTGGATGACGTGCGGCGCAAGCTCAGCAAAAACACCCGCGCCATCATTCCGGTGCATTACGGCGGCCACCCCTGCGAGATGGATGAACTGGCCGAAATCGTAAAAGGCAAAAACATTACTGTCATCGAAGATGCCGCCCATGCCTGCGGCGCACAATACAACGATCAACCCATTGGAACCTTATCTCCACTCACGTGCTTTTCATTTCATGCGGTAAAAAATCTAACATGCGGCGAAGGGGGAGCCATTTTCACCAACAATGCCATTTGGGCGCGCAAACTGCGCGAAATGCGCTGGCTGGGCATTTCAAAAGATACCTTCACCCGTTCCGCCAAAGAACGTGTTTATGCCTGGCAATATTGGGTCAACGAACTGGGTTACAAATATCACATGAACGATATCTCGGCAGCGATCGGCAAGGTGCAATTAAAGCGCTTGGATAAAAACAACGGCAAACGGCGCACTATCGCTGAGCAATATGACCAAGTTTTTTCCAGCCATTCATGGATCGAGACTCCACCCGAGCGCGACAACGTGAAATCTTCCTGGCATGTGTATCATCTGAAAGTGCCCGAGCGAGACCGCTTGGTTGCGCACTTGAAGCGCAAAAAGATTGCGCCCGGCGTTCATTATTATCCCATTCACATGCACCCGTATTACGCCAATTTGAACGCGCAATGCCCGATTGCCGAAGAAATTTGGAAACGCATTATCAGTTTGCCCATGTTTCCCGATTTGACCGGCGATCAATTAAACCAAGTCACCAACGCAGTCGTCTCATTCGAATTATCAAGTTAGAGTAAAACACGCTTCTAGCGTGTATACCATGAGGAGGGCGAGGTTGAAAATGCGCCGTAGCGTTCACCTACCAAGCCGGTCATTGCTGTTTATTTCTCCCCCAAGATGGGGGAGATTAAGAGGCAATGTCATCAACTTAAGATCATCGCAGGATGTTGAATCGGGAGGGCGAATCTCCTGATGAGCCGCTTGAACGAGAAACTGGCTCGGCAGGAGCCTCGCCCTCCCGCTTAAGGTCACCTCCCGTTTAAGTCACCTCCCGCTTAAGGTCACCTCCCGCTTAAGTAAATAACATTGGATTAAGAGGAGGGTTGAATGTATGGTTTGCCCTATAACATTTCGGTGATGAATAAACTTGGAGATACACCATGATCATTGGGGAAAAAATCACATTGCGGGCAATCGAGCAGCGGGATATTGAAACGTTGCGCCAATGGCGCAATCATCCAGAATTGTTCAAGTATCACTTTCGTTCTATACCTGTCGCTGAAATCGAGCAACAAAATTGGTATCAAAATTATCTTAACAGTTCCACCATCGTATTCATGATCGATGACGAACAAAATAACACTATCGGTTATACCCTGATCAAAGATATGGACCAAAAAAACCGGCTGGCCGAAATTGGCCTTCATCTAGATCCAGACTATCAAGGTAAAGGATACGGCAAAGATGCTTTCAAAACGCTAATGCGTTTTTGCTTTCACGAACTCAATCTGCACCGCATCTTTTTGCAGGTTCACGCTTTCAACGAACGCGCCTGCAAACTCTACGAAACCCTGGGCTTCAAAACCGAAGGCCGCCTGCGCGACGCCTTCTTCACCCAAAACGCCTACCATGACGTCATTGTAATGTCGATGCTGGAAGATGAGTTTGGGGAGTAAAAGATTCTAACGCGCGAATTGTGAGAGATTGTCTTTCAGAGTGAAATGAAAATACGAGATCGTTCATTTTACCCCCCCCTCCTAACCTCCCCCATTTCATTGGGGGAGGGATGGGTATTGAGTTTATGGGGAGGGCGAGGTTGGAAATGCGCCGTGGCATGCTCCCGCCGAGCGGCCCACACATCGACTGAGTGGCAAGGGCAAGCGTTGTTTGTCTGCCCTTGCGAACTAGAATCTAGTCTCGGCGATGTGTAAAAATAGCAAATTCCAGGTTCGAATTAACCGTTCAATCACACCCTCATCAAAAATATGCTTAATTTTATAAATTTGATAAAACTTCTCATGGTAAAATTTTCAAGAAAAGAATTTTTTTGCTTGACATTACTACACGTATAGTACTATAGTGATAGTAAAATTATTTTTTATATGAGGAGAACAACACATGCCGAAAAAACCGAAGAAACTCAATTTGGGTGAACTGGAAACCATGGTGATGAAAGAGGTGTGGAAGCGCGGGCGCGCCACGGCGCACCATGTACGCGACGCGCTCGAAGCCCAGCGTAATTTGGCGTATACCACCATTCTCACCACCTTGCAGAACCTCGAGAAAAAGGGATTTCTTAAACACGATATCGAAGGCCGGGCCAATGTGTATTATCCTACCGTCGAAGCCCGCGAAGTGCAGCGCAGTGTGTTGCATTCGATGCTCAATACGTTTTTCGACGGCTCCAAGACTGAGTTGGTGAATACGCTGTTTGAAGAAGAAAGCCTCAGCAAAAGCGAATTTGAATCGCTGCGCAAACGCATTCTCAAACTGCGCGAAGAGGAGAGCGATCATGAATGAATGGGCCGCATCCATACTCTATTTTCTATTGATTTCTTCATTGCAAATGGTGGTATTGGGTGGGTTGGGGTATACTGTATTCGCGATTGCAAAACAACGGGGAAAAAGTGTGGTTTGGATATGCCATTTTGCAATTTTTTTCCCGGTGTTCACATTGATTTATATGCAATTCCCGGCGCCATCGCTGTTCGTAGTCCCAATTTATACCCTTCCTGCATCAACTCCAGCTGCCGATGAGCCGTTTGCAAGCCAATCGTACACGCCTTTGAACCAAACATCTGTACTGGTTCAAGATAAAGTTGAATCGCAGGAGGTCATGCGATCCCAACCCCAAAATCAAACGCATTGGTTGTCATACATCAGCAATCACTGGGAGTGGATTTTGCTTGGTTGCTGGATATTTGGAGTGGTGTTATTAAGCGCCCGTTTGCTTCGGCAATGGGTTTGGATCAGAAACACAATCAAGCAATGTACTCCAATTGATTCTGAAACCATAGTCAATCCAGCCGAAGAATGCAGGCAAATCATAGGCCTGAAAGAAAAATCTTTTTTGATGAGTGGTGAACACATCTAAGTGCCCATGCAGGCCGGCTGGTTGAAACCGGTAATATTGCTGCCAGAAGAATGGTTTCAGAGCAAATTGAGATTTTTTAGAATTCACTTCATATAACTGGCCAATTACGATGAAAGTACTTCTCTTCCCATACAACAAGCATTTCGAATCAAGCCAATTTCTTGTATCATTCTATTATTCACGGTTTTTTCTATGGAATGAAAAGTACCCTATTCATAATGAGTCACTCAGCAAGTGAGGAAAGGGAGTTATGAGCCAACTGATGTTTTTAGGTGCGGGCAACGAGCATGTGAAAGCCATTCAGAAAGCCCAAGAAGCCGGTTATGAAATCCTGGCCATTGAGAAAGACCCCCAAGCCGCCGCCTGTTTTGAAGCCGATGAGTTTTTTCCCGTCGATATCCACGATCACAACACGGCCTTGGAGATCGCACGGGCGAGCGGGGTGGAAGGGGTGCTGCCTCTTTCGGATGAAAGCATTAAAACGGCGTCGTTTATCTCGCAACAGATGAATCTTCCTGGTCTCTCTGAAGATACTGCGTTTCACTTGCGTGATGTGGCCGGCAAACGCACAGCCTGGGAGCAATCGAATCTCCCTTATCTTGGCTGTGCAGATTTAGACCGTTGGCATCAGTTGATGTCCAATGGTAGAGGAGCGCTGGTGGAATCATTAACTCAAGATGGTGAGACGGCCATTCTCGCTGTTTCTGACACCGAGCGCGAACGAGTTGGAGATTATTACACCAATAAAAAACATAACTACCCAGCCGTTTTCGATGACGAAACCCAATACAAAATTGCCGAACTTGTGAAAGATGGATTTGCGGCATTGCGATTGCAGTGGGGCGCAGGGCATTCGGAACTGCTAATCACAGATGACGAAATTTATTTACTCAACCAATATGCCCGTCCTGGTGAAGGTCCAGTATTTTCGATTGTGGTAGATCAACTTTGCGGCATCTCTTATGTCTCAACAGTCTGCGCATTGATGACAGGACAACCGGTTTCTCTGAACGGAAAAGCGAATGGCGGATGTTGCTATGCCTATATCAATCCTCCCCAGGGACAAATCAAAGCGATAAGCGGAATGGAAGAAGCAAAACAAATCCAGGGGGTGTTGGAATTGGAATTGACACTGCAGCCTGGCGATGCTTCTGGAGCGATCGGACGCGATGATCCCCATCCCGGTTATGTTGTGACCAAGGGGAAAACTCGGGATGAGGCGCGATCCAATGCGGAAAAAGTGTTACAACAGATTCGCATTGAAATTGTATAAGTTAGTAGATTACACCTCGCCCGGCCAAGTTAGCAATTAATCTTTCGGCCATTGAAGTTCTGTGAGAACCGGCAGATGATCGGATGGGAAATGTTCTCCGAATTTGTCATCCAAGGTCCAATGGTTGATTACCTGAAATCCATTGTAGACAAAAATATAATCGATCATGCTTTCCGGCGGTCCTGCCTTCGTCCAACTCTCCCGTGTAAACGAAGCGGTGGGGCCTTGGTGGGCATTCATGGAGACATAACGCGTATCTGCCAATTCTGATGTGTGCCCATTGAACGACTCTCGCCCGCTGAGAATTTTGTACGGTTGTGAGGTTTCGCGAATGTTGAAATCTCCAGTTAATACACTGGGGGTGCCGCCGGTGATTTCTTTCATCTTTTTCCAAATCAATTTGGCGCTTTCCACTCGGGCCTGTTCTCCCCGATGATCGAAATGAGTGTTGAAATGATAGAGAACTTTCCCAGTCTCTTTTTGTTTGAATTTCCCCCAGGTGACGATTCTTGGGAGAGAACTATCCCACGATTGGCTTCCTGCTTCTTCGGGAGTTTCCGAAAGCCAGAAGGTGTCGTGTTGCAGCACTTCGTATTTGTCTTTCCGGTACAAAATGGCGCAATGCTCCCCTTCTTGTTTCCCATTTTGCCGTCCGACACCAATATAGGCATAATTGGGGAGCGAATTCAGCAAATCATCAACTTGATGTTTCAAGGCTTCTTGCAAGCCGGTGAAATCAGTATTGTACCGTTCACCGATCATCTCTGCGACATGTTCATGGCGCTTCGGCCAGGGGTTGGGATCATTGGGATTGTCGTAACGAATGTTGAAAGTCATCACAAATATTGAATCATTGGCATACGTCATACTCGTTCCTGATATAATGAAAATTATTATGGTGAAAATTGTGGAAATACGCATTTGTTTCTCCTAACAGGGTAACAGATTGAAATGATAATTCGTTTTACTCGTATGAGACTAGCATGAGATTAAGAGAAGATGAAATGCTCGTTATGCCAATCCAACAATAAATCCTCTGGTAGCGTGCAGAAGAAAAATCACCACAATGGGGCTGAAATCAATTCCCCCTTGCATCAAGACTGGGAACGACCGGCGCACGGCATTGAGCAAGGGATCGGTGATTTCGTAAATGAAACGAACGATGGGATTGCTGGGATCGGGTTGAATAAATGATAAAATACAACGAATAAATACAATAAACTCATAGATCCCTATAATATTTGAGATTAAAACTAATATTGAGTGCATGGTTTTTTCTCTTTTTGAAATTTATTTTTTTTATATTGGCACGGGAATTTTCAGTAGGCAATGGTTTTGGTGCATGGAAACCGTAAAATAGACGAAGAAAAATTTTTGATTTGGCCCGTTGAAAATTATATTATGTATAATTTTCTATCTTATGTTTTTTCAAAAAACCCTTTGCGCTAAACAGCAAATAACCTTACAATTCAGGTGTAAGAAATGAAATGGGGAATGATATTAGTAAGTGGGGCGCTCCATGTTAAAGAAATTTGATCTCTCAACCACTGTTGATTCGGCGGAAGGATTGCAAATCCATATAGTCCACATCCAAGGCTATTTAGATTCGAGCACGTTTCAAGAATTGCAAGATCATCTACAAGGGTTGATCGATCAAGACGTAAACCGTTTGATAGTGGATTTTGCCCAGTTGAATTATATTAGCAGTGCCGGGTTGGGAGTAATGATGGGTATGATGCAAGAAGTAAGGCAACTTGACGGTGATCTCAAGATTGTCAATTTATCAGAAAAAATCCAAAATCTTTTCGACATGCTTGGCTTCTCACGAATGATACGAATTTATGATTCTTTAGAATCGGCCAAACAAGCATTTGTCGAAGAAAATCAAGCGGCCAAGAGTGAAAAACATTCAACAGATGAAGGTTATTAAAACAATTCAGTTCCTTCTCTGTATCTTGTAGAGTCCTGTATGACCCTTTGTGGGAGGTACCGGGGAATGAAGAAAAAATCCCTGGAGAATGGGCCCGACTTGGCGCTTGAATTTAAAGCCGAGCCTCAAAATTTGGTATTGATACGGAATTTCATTGGCTGCCTCGCGAAGCATTTGGATTTAACTCCAGAAGAAGCGCTGCAGCTGGAAATTTGTGTTGATGAGGCTTGCGCCAACTCTGTGGATGGCATTCGAGCAGTAGAGGGAAACCAGCCCATTACCAATGTTCGCTTGGGATTTCGTTTTCAAGAAGAGGGGATCGAATTGACCATCCAAGACGGAGGCCAGGATTATTCATTACATTTTTACAATGCCTATCCGTTGGATGATAAAACCGACCGTACCCGCAAGCGTGGCTATGGATTGCAGATCATCAAAAAATTGATGGATGAAGTGGTATACGAATACGATCCCGAAACGGGAAACCGTTTGTATTTAAGAAAATTTTTTCAAAGTTGACTACGCCCAACCCCCTCAATCAATCTCTATCCCATATCCCCATTATTGGCATGAGCGGTGGCAGCGGTTGTGGAAAAACCACTTTATGCCAAGAATTTGTCAAGATTGCCCCTTACCCAATAACTTCCATTGGTTTGGATCGCTATTACTACGACTTATCCCACCTATCCATGGCAGAACGTTCTCAGGTGAATTTCGATCATCCCGATGCCTTGGAAATCGATCTTCTCTACGAGCATTTGGAAC
>CAZEZQ010000157.1:0-7639 GCA_964516245.1 uncultured bacterium
TCCCTTCCAGGTTAATAAAGGTTTAGGTGAACCCATGCGTTCAGAACGGCCGGCGGCCAGAATCAATACAGTGAAATGTTTGTGGGAGGAACTCATAGTTGATACGTTTCTGCCATGAAGTAAAAAGTTAAACAGTTCGTCTCTTTTTCATTGATTTTTGTTTCATCCAAAGGCGAAAGATGGTCCATAAGATTTTGCACCCGGCTTTAATGCTGCCTTGAATGGTTCCCGATATTTTGGACTGTCCGATACGAATTTTGTATGGAACCGGAACTTCACAACATCGCAAACCAAGTATTGCGGCTTTGGCCTGCATTTCTACCGTCCAACCGTAATCCTGATCCTCCATCTCCAGGTCAAGGAGGGATTGGGTACGAATGGCGCGAAAAGGGCCCAAATCGGTAAAGGATACGCCAAATAACTGTTTGATGAGATAGCATGCCAAAATGTTTCCAAATTTTGCGTGGTTCGGCAATGCGCCTTTCTCCGATTTTCCTTTGATACGTGATCCAATCACCAAATCCGCCTTGTTATCTATGATTGGTTGAATCAGGTTCGGCAATTGAGCCGGATCGTCGCTATAATCAGCATCCAAAAAAACAATGATCTCCGAATCTTTGGCCTCTGATATCCCTTTAAGACATGCTCGGCCATACCCCCTTCTTTCTTCAAAAACAACTTCCCCTCCCGCTTGTTTCGCCAACTCAGCGGTTTGGTCAGTTGAGGCATTATCCACAACCAAGATTCGTTGCACCCATTCGCCGGGGATTGATTCGATAACCTTCGTAATAGATTTTTCTTCATTATATGCGGGAATTAAAACAACGGTTTTCATAAGCCCAGCGATTTTTGCAGCATTTAGTATGAACGGAAAAGGGGTGGCCCGAAAGCCACCCCTGTTCATGCTCGTATGAGATTCGCATGTTTAGAGGCCGGATAAGAACACTTCAAGGTCTCGTGCAATGTTTATCGGATAAAAACTCAAGTTAATCTTGGGCCGGCCATTGGCGTCTTGAGATATCTCGACATCATCACGATTTTCAACACCTTCACTGGTTAAGATGACATCTGCCGCACCGAAGGTGTGAAGGGAGCCAATTCGAGTCAGGCCGAACAATCCGATTCCATCGTTGAAATCAACATTGGGGTCAACCTGAAGTTCGATATCAATCAATTCGGGTGTACCGAAATTGAAGTCCGGCAATGGCAATCCATCAATGTCACCGCTGCCATCTTCGGTAACCGCAAAGAATTTACCAAACTTGTTCGCAACAATGCCAACACCCTGAATGAGTTCCATATCAACATATAGCGCACCTTGTGAAATCGGGACATTTCCAGAGAGCGCAGGCGCTCCACCAAATTCAATGACCCGGCCCTGGTTGGTTAGTACATATCCAGAAGCGTTTTCTCCGTCACCATCCAAAATGGAAAGAGCCACGGGTGCGCCGGTGGATGAAATACGGGGTTGTACATTGGCAACCAATGGAACATTTGCTGGATCGGTAGTGAAATAATCAATATCACCGTTACGGCGTAATGCGTAATAGCCGCTGGCTGTATTGTCAAACTCTACGTCTACTACACCACCTTTTGTGAAAGGTACGAATTGGAATAATTTCGTATAGGTGTTAAACGGATTTCTTGTTACAACATTGCCTTCAATGATGTTGTTCACCACCCTGCCATCGCTTGAAGAGGCTAACGTTGCGGTAATTAAACCATTTTCATCAACAAAAATTTCCAAATCATTATACAAATCTTGTCCCCCTAAGAATTGCGACAAGATATTTGTTGTACCGTTATCATTCAATTCACCATCCTGGTTGGCGTCAAAAATACCTACAACATCACCCAATTCATGCACTCCGCCAAATCCATCTAATATCAAGATACCCTGATCGGAATTTTGAAAATCATCTGGTTCTTCACCGGGTACAGGCGTATTGGTTGGCACTGGCGTGTCTGTGGGTTCCGGTGTTGCTGTCGGAGATTCAGCCGGTGTCGGCGTTGGGGGTACCGGTGTATCCGTTGGAACTGGTGTTTCTGTTGGAGTCTCCGTAGGGGTTTCCTCAGGAGAAGTGGGTGTCGGTGATGGTGGTATTGGAGTATCCGTTGGAACCGGAGTATCTGTTGGAGCTGGTGTTTCTGTTGGAGTTTCAACAGGGGTTTCTGCTGGTGTTGGTGAGGGAGGTATTGGCGTATCGGTCGGTTCTGGCGTTGCTGTCGGTGTTTCTGTGGGGGTTTCGCCAGGAATTTCAGTCGGTGTCGGCGGTATCGGAGTATTTGTAGGAGCCGGGGTCTCGGTTGGGGTTTCTACCGGCATCTCCGTCGGTGTCTCTGTAGGAGTTTCACCCGCTTGTGAAATGATCAACAAATGAACGGGAATGTGATAACTCCCTTGATTCGTATTTGCCGCCCATGTGGTATTGGGGCTTAAAAGAATCAGCCCACACAAACAGACCAAAATGAACATTGTCCCAACTGCGAGCGATAAAATTTGCTTTTGCATTTGAGCCTCCAACGGATGCCTTTCTGTAAAAAAAATCGAACCACACACATATTTGTCTGACATACTATATCATAAAAAAGGGCGAAATTGCAACCAATAAAGTTCAAAACTACCCATTTTTTTTAATGATACGGAAGCGAACACGATTTTTCTTCTCAAAACTAATTCGCGAGAAGAAGGCTATTTTATAATGCTATTAGGCACACTATAGAATTACACACATAGATAACAAAATCAATATACCTATCTATCATAATCTGAGAATTGGTATTGTCTATAGGTAATTCAAAATTATTTTGAAACATAAGCATAGAGCACATTAAATTAAAGAGTCTGTAATTAGAAATCCACTGATTAGAATTTTAACAATCCCTAGCGGTTTCATTTTTTTCAATCAATAATTAAAGAGATTGAATAGGAAAGAACTAGTAATCAAATCTATGACTTTTCTATAAATCCATCTTCGTTCCTTACTTATACTGGAGTTAAGAACATGTCCAACAAAAATCTAAGCCGAAGAAATTTTTTAGAACGATCCAGTCAGGGAGCCCTCGCTATGGCCGCTTTTTCCTCTGCCCCAGCCGTATTGGGGAAAGTTAGTCCCAACGAGGTGATCGGTGTAGGCCATATTGGATGTGGAGTACGTGGTGGCCAGTTGGTGCAAAATGTCGCAGGCGAACCTGAACGAAACAAACCGGGGATATCCGGCACCCAAGTTCGCGCTATCAGCGAAATCTATGAAAGCCATATGGAAAAAGGGGTCAAACGCAGCAATAATCCCAATTGCAAACGGTATCCACACTATGAGGATATGCTGGCCGATGACGATATCGACGCCGTAGTCATTGCCACCCCCGACCATTGGCATTCCAAAATACTCATTGATGCCGCCAATACCGGCAAAGATATTTATGTCGAGAAATGCTGGACCCGTACCTTGCCTGAAGCCAAAGCCATGCTTAAGGCAATTAAATACAACAAAACCGTGATGCAACTCGGCCACGACCGTTCGAGCGCGGCAGCCATGCAAGCGGCGGATCTGATAAAACAGGGGATTCTGGGAGACATCACCTTGGTTGAAACCGGCACCTTCCGCAACCGGGAAAAAGGCAAGGATGAATGGCGCTGGTATGGGTTTTACAATATCTTCGATCGCCCCGATGAAAACAAAGTGCGCCGTGAACTCGATTGGAAGCGCTTTCTTGGCAGCGCCCCTTATCATCCCTTCTCTATGGAGCGCTTTTGGCACTGGCGCTGTTATTGGGATTACGGGACAGGTATTTCAGGCGACCTGCTCTCTCATTCATTTGATTTTGTCAATTACATTCTCAATCTGGGCATTCCTCACAAATGCACTACGGCTGGGAGCATTAATTGGCTCAACGATGGCCGTGAATGTCCAGATACATGGCATTCCATTTTCGAATATCCAGAGAAAAAAATTACACTTACATACGCCTCCAGTTTTAATACGCAAGAGCAACATCCCACAACCCATCATTCTTATATTCGCGGGAAAGATGCTGTGATGCGGGTGGATAAATCGGACTTCTCGGTGTACCCCGAAACCACACAAAAGAAACATGAAGGCAAAGACTCTGATGACCCCATTGCCTCATTTGATCGATCCAAAACACCGGAGCCGCCATCACATATGGAAGATTTCTTCAACTGCATGCGAACCCGCAAACAGCCCAAAGACAACGAAGATGAAGCCTTTGTTGAAGCCGTGGTATGCATCATGTCGGTCGAAGCCTACTTCCGCCAACGCACAGTTACTTGGGATGCCGAACGGCAGGAAATTGTGTAATCAATCTGAAAGTTATTTTTCCGTATTGAAAGTGATAAGGGCATGCGTTACACCTTCCTAACGCCTGCCCTTCGCACTCAACTCTTACTCTTGTGGGAAGTTCATGTGGGCTACGTAGCGGTCTTGGAAGTCGGGGTGGCCGGAGAGGGAATAATGTTTGGTTTTCTCTAATATCGAGTCGATCCAATCATCTTCCAGATAGAGGGCCATCTTGGCCCCGCGCAGGGCAGTGTTTCCGACGGGGATCAGGCGTTCGAAGGGGAAATCAACCAAGCCAATGCGTTTGGCTGAATCGACGGTGATGTAATTGCCGAAGGCTCCCGCGAGATAGACGGCTTGCACCTCATCTTTGGTGATGCCCAGCGTTTCCAACACGATCTCCATCCCTACCGCTTGGGCCGCCTTGGCCAACTGCAGTTGGCGGATATCCCGTTGTTTCAAACTCAGGCCATCACAAAGGGGGAACTGCTTGCCGGGTAAGTTGATGCGGCCGTTCCAATCAATTTTGTGAAGATTCAATCCGGCCGCGACAGCATCCACCAGGCCGCTGCCGCAGATGCCCCGGGCGGTTGTATGGCCCAGCACCTCGCACTCGAGTTCGCCTTGATGCAAGGTGACTTTGTATATTGCTCCCCGGTCGGCCCGCATACCGATGGAAATGCTGCCTCCTTCAAAGGCGGGACCGGCAGCGGTAGAAACCGCTGCGATTTGATCTTTGTTGCCCACCAAGATTTCTCCGTTGGTTCCCAGATCAACCAAGGCTGTCCATTTTTCGGTTTGAAACATCTCAGTTGCCAACACCCCGGCCAGCAGATCGCTGCCGATGAAGCCGCCGACGCAGGGGAGAAACACGATTTCTTCAATGAGGTCAAATGGCCACTCTAAATCTTCCGGGGTAAAACGCCGCATGCCGATACCGCTGCTTTCGAATGGATATTTGGCCAGAAAGTCTGGAGGGATTCCACAGAAAAAATGATGCATGACTGTGTTGCCCACCAACACTATGGGATATACCAATGAATCGGAGGGAATTTGTTGTAGAAGGTTGGCGGTTAACGATTCAACCGCCTTCCGGATCAATTGGGTGAGCTGCTGCATCCCATCTTGGTTGACGGCATAATGGACGCGGCTGATGAGATCGGCGCCATATCGGGCTTGGGGATTCATGGCGCTTTGGGTTGCCAAGACGCTTCCGGTTTGGCGGTCTACCAGTTGGGCCACCAGGGTGGTGGTTCCTACATCCACCGCGATGCCGTAGCCTTCGCGGGGGGTATAAGAGAGTTGCTCTTCATCGCTTAAAATGGGGGTTTGCCATTGTTCGAGGTGCAAGGTGATATCGTTTTGGATGATACCCTGGCAGGACAAGCGATAGCCCGCTTGCAGTTCGTGATCATCAAGCGAGTTGTGGTCCGTTTCTCCAATCTCCCAGGTTCCCTGCATTACTTTCACCCGGCAGCCTCTGCAGATGCCGCATGCGCCACAGGGAAATTCCACCCCATATTCATACAACACATCTTTCAAGGGTGTGCCGATTTCCACATCCAATTCGATGTTTCCAGGAACGATTCTTAATTTGGCGGTTTCGGTCATAAAAATTGATCGGGAGCGTGTTCATGAGCGTAGCGGGTGAGCGCCATCATATTTTCGTGAGGCGTGCCGCGAGGCACTTCACAACCCGCGCCGGCGATATAGCGAGGCCCAGTTTGGCGGTGGCACTCTGCGATTTCGTTATAGACTTCATCCGCGGTCCCGTCTTTCAACACGGCCACTGGAGCGATGTTGCCCAAGAGAACTTGATCCGGACCCACCTGGGCGCGGGCTTCGCCCATGGGGTTCATGGAATCCAAATCCAAAATATCGCATTGCAAGGTTCCCAGGTGTTCAACAATCTTTCGCACTTTTCCACAAATATGCAATCGCACTCGCGCTCCCATCTCCTTCAAAGCCTGAACCATCTTTTGCTGCATGGCAAAAACATGCTGCTTGTAAATTTTGGGTCCAACCAGAGAGGCGGCCGCATCTCCAATGCCGATGAGGTCCGCGCCCGCTTCGAGCTGGGCTTGGGCAAATTTGAGTTCCAAGCGCAAGACAAAATCAAACAGTTCCTGAACAAAATCAGGATCGTCATAAAAATCAAGCATCAAGGTGTTAATGCCGCGCAGGTCTGACGCTTGGGCGCAGGGGCCTTCGATCCATCCCTCTACGATTTTGCGGTCGCCAATCTTCTGTTTCAGCAGAGCGACTCCATTAACACGGTCGCCAAGCCGGCCTTGGCTCATATCGGGGATTTTCAACGATTGTAATTTGGCTTTATCGGCTAGCAGCGCTTTGCTTTCATTGAGCGCGGGTGGTTGGTTGTCGAAATATTCAATCTCGGCGCCCAAATCGGCAGCTTCGCGGGCGGGGTCGGATATGGTCGAGACATAATCAAGTTCGTATGCATCGGCGGTGGCGATTTGAGCTTTGGCCAACACTTGATGATCGGTGGCGTAATCGCCGTATTTTGCCCCAATTAGATCCGCGGCAAACATCATGGTGATCGGCATCAGGGGCAAGCGGTCTACCTTTTCTCCGTTCCACATGGCTTGAAGTCGTTCACGGCTGTTCATGATGAATCCTTTCCGCATAGATGAGGTTGTCATCGTAGCTCGCTGCAATTTGATGGTGGGGGGGAACCCAGAGATATTCGTCTTCGTTCCAAGGGCCATTTAGTAGCTGTTCGATCAAACGCATATCCCCTGCAATGCGCTCGAATTTGTATCCTTTTTCCTGCGCTTCGTTTCGCGCAGTCTCTTCAAAGCGGGAATCCGGTTCGACTCCCATTTCGATAAAGGTGTATTGCTGATAGTGGGGAGTGAGATTGCCTATGGTTTCATAGAGGTATTTGGCATTGTCTTCACCATATTTCTCCACCAATTCGGCGTAACTGAAATCCAAGCCTTGCCGGTGTTGGATGGAGAGCTGTTTCAGCTCTTGATCGCCGGTTTCCACATCGCCGCGCTCGATCCAACCGGTGGTTTTGAAATACACACCGGAATGGGTCTCAAAATACTCTTGGTAGCGTTTGCGGCAGCCCATGAAGAGGGTGATGCAATCATGAGCGCGTGGCACGACTAATGAGAGAGAACGGGTTTGCAATCCAATCAAACCGAGATTGCACAGGCCATAGCCTAAGGCGATCAGATCGTACCGGCTTTCATCGATCGTATGCAAAACCGATTGCAAACGGCCACGCATATTGTCTTTGCCGATGTCGTGCAGGCCTTTGGGGAGAAACTCGACATCCACCTGATTGACCGAGCGTGAGATCGCCGAGC
>CAZEZQ010000157.1:7649-8936 GCA_964516245.1 uncultured bacterium
TTCGCAGGCTATGAGTTTGATGCGCTTGGGGCGGCCGTTGTTTTTGTTCATGGATCACGCTCTATAAATTTGATCTTTTTTGGAGCGCAGGCGTCCCCGCCTGCATTACACTACTTAGCAGGCAAGATGCCCGCATCACAATTAACCTAGCTGGCAGGATGCCTACATTACAATTTATCTCGCAGGCAAAATGCCCGCATCACAATGTTTTATCATCAGCTTTGCAGGCGGGGACGCCTGCGCTCCAAATCAGTCACTTACTATCTTTGGCTTGTTTCAGTGCCTCGATAAACTTTGGAGTGGTGCCGCAACAGCCGCCAACGAATGAGGCGCCGGATTCAATTAATGGATTCAGATATTCTGCGAATTCTTCCGGTTTGGTTTGATAGGCCAGTTCACCATCGATCATTTCGGGCTGGCCGGCGTTGGCTTTGATCCAAATGGGCAGCTCGCAGGCTTCGTGCAGGCGGCGGCAGAGACCTACGAAATTTTCGATGCCCTGGCCGCAGTTGGCGCCGATGGCGTCTGCCCCAGCCTGGCTTAGGGCTTCGACTGCCTGTTCGGGGGTTACTCCCATCATGGTGCGGTCTTTGTTTTTGCCGGAGCCGTAGACCATGCAGGCCACTACCAGCAGTCCGGTTTTCAAAGCGGCTTGGAGGGCGATGGCGGCTTCGGTAATATCGCTCATGGTTTCGATGACGATGGCATCCGCCCCGCCTTCAGCAAGCGCCTGGGCTTGTTCTTCAAAGGCTTCTTGCAGCTGGGCTTCGGTGACTTCACCGGTGACCAGCATTTTTCCACAGGGCCCGATGGAAGCGAAGATGTATGCATGGCCATTCACACCTTGTTTAGAAAGTGCTGCCCCCTGCTTGTTGATATCATAAGCCTGATCGGCCAGGCCGTAGCGTTCGAGATTGATGCGTGAGGAGCTGAAGGTGTTGGTTAACACGACTTGGCTGCCAGCGTTGCAATAATCGTGGGCAATGGCTTGAACTTGTTCGGGATGGGTCAAGTTCCAATGGTCGGGAAGTTCGCCCACAGGCAAGCCGCGGGCTTGCAACTGGGTGCCCCAAGCGCCGTCGGTGATTACTGGCCGGTCGGATAAGAGTTTTTCCAAGAGTGGTTTCATGGGATTCTTTCCGGTTTATTGTAGTGCAGGCATCTTGCCTGCAACTTCTTACTTAGCAGGCAGTATGCCTGCATCATAAATATTTCATAAGACTTGCAGGCGAGGACGCCTGCGCTCCAAAGATTTCTTCTAAGCAGGCGGGGACGCCTGCGCTCCAA
>CAZEZQ010000158.1:0-5797 GCA_964516245.1 uncultured bacterium
ATTCGAACCGTAAGAAACCGTTACAGTGATTTTGCGGCGGATCACATCGTCAGTTCGAGTCAGGTTAACGACTTTGTTTTCTAACAAGGTGCTGTTAGGCACCATCAGATCGATGTTGTCAAAGGTTTGAATTTGGGTGCTGCGCGCCCCGATGCGCATTACGGTTCCATACGAACCATCTATATCGACCATATCCCCCACGCGAATGGGGTGTTCGATGAGCAAAATGAGTCCGCTGATAAAATTGTTGAGGATATTCTGAGTGCCGAACCCAACCCCGATAGCGAGCGCCCCGCCAAGAAAGGCGAAGGCGGTGAGGGGGATATCAACCGTGGTCAAGGTAGAAAGAATCACGATCAAGACCAGGGTGTAATAGGTTAACGATTCGACTACGGCAATGGCCCCTTCAGAAAGATTGGCCCGGCGTACCAAATAGGAGACAAAATAGCGGCTGAAATAAAATGCCGCCAGAAAGCCAAGAATCAGGACAAACAGCGCTTTGAGCAGAATGCCATAGGTCAATACGGCTTCTTTTTGGGTTGCCTGCGCGGTGAAAAAAACCACCCGGGTATCCAAAAACTGCTCGATGCGAAGCGCAATCAGTTCATACAGTTCGACCCAAGACCACGTTTCAATTTCCCGATTGATTTCTGAAACCAATTTGTTGTGCAAGCGGCGGGTGGTTTCGACACTGTTGATGCTTTCTCTGCCTAACTGCGTTCGCGCTTCGCGTTCATATAATTCATCTTGCAACACCTCTTTCAGTTGATCGTTTTCGATGGTTTCGATTTTTTCTTTTAATGTCAGATTTTCCCGTGCCCATGAAATTAGTCTCTGAATAATGCTTTGAATTTCTTGTTCAAGCGCTTTTGTTTGCTCACGGCTTTCGAAGATCCAATTTTGCAATTCTTCTGTGGAGGCGTTGCCGTTAATCACATCAAACCGGCGATTCCAGACTTCTTTTTGATCGATTAACCTTTCTTGGCGGTCTTCAATGATTTCGATCTCATAGGAATAGCGATTTCTCTGCGTCTGGCGGTAATTTTCCTGAGTCAGCAAGATGGGAGAAGGAGAAGTGGTTTGAGCGATTTGATGTTGGGCTTCTGCCAGTTTTACTCCCGCCCAAGTTTCATTTTCTTGGGCTTTGGTTTTCGCCTCATTTAATTCTTTAATTTGTTCATCAATTCGTGTTAGTTGTTCGTTGAGAGCTTCTGTTGAAAAGATGGCTTCCCGAAGAAAAACTTTGATTTTTTCTTCCCGAATGGTTTGCTGAAGAGAATTGATTTCAAGTAATTTTTCTTGAATTTGTTTTTCTAACCGGCGCAATCGTTCATTTTCTTGAGCGATTTGCATTTCAAATTGAGCGGTTCGTTGCTTCAACAATAATAAGGTATAATTTGGCCCTTCTTCTTTTATTTCATCCACTTTGTTTTTTGCCAGCTGCCATTCGGTTTCCCGCTCCCGCAACCGTTCACGCGACAATTCAACCGCTTTTTGGGCCGATTCAATTGCTTCTTCGATGAATACCGCCTTTTCCTGCCCGGCAAACAAGGCGCTTTCCTGGTTGTCCAAGAGCATGAATGAGTAAGGGGGTTCTTCGGCCGGCCCCTGCGTCCGTATCCGCTGCAATTCTTTTTTTAGTTCGGCAATGGTATTTTCATGGTTGTAGAATTGGTTTAAGGCATTGAGCTGCCGGTCATAAACTAAAACCAACCGTTGCAGCAAATTCACCTGCTTTTTTTGCTCATCAATAATATTTTGAGAGACGGTTTCATTGGCATTTTCAATATTCGCTTGAAGCGCTTCAAGTTGCGATTGCGCTTCGTTCCGTTTCGCCTGAATCTCATCTTTATTAATCGGGATGGGAGTTGGCGTGGGTTCACGGTTGGGGAGAATGGATGGGATTTGAGAATGGGCGGATAGAGGGACAACTATCCCGTAGATGGCGCAAAAGAGGACCAGCAGGTGGGGAGCAAAAACCCGGAAGAGTAATAAATTCCGCAACAATTCAAAAACCTTACGCCTAATAAAATAAACATGATTATATCATATCTCTTCATCAACGATTTGGCACTTGAAAAAATAACTTTTTTGGGGGGAAGTTTATTTTTGGAGCGCAGGCGAGGACGCCTGCGCTCCATATAGGCTAAACACATAATGCTAGTAGTTCATGACATTTGAAATTGTAGGTTATAAAAGGACACGGTGGCTTTCGCTGAATTTCATGGTTGTTGCAAGAAAAGCACACCGGCTGGAAACCGATGCTGCCCTTTGACAAAATCAATTGTCATGGACTACTAGTTATTAAAAATTTCAGGCGAACAGTTTGTGAATTGGTTCCCCTTCACCATCTTTGGTTACATAGAAGGGCCTTTCTTCGACTGTGTAGAACAAATCGGCTGGAATCCCCATGCGGTTGTAGAGCGAAGCATGCAGGTCGGTCACCGAAACAGGGTCTTCAATGGTGTCGCAGGGCCGTTCATTGGCGGTTTTGCCATGCAGATAGCCTTGCTTGAAGCCGCCCCCGAACAACAAGACGCTGCCTGCACCGGTAAAGTGGCGATGCATGCCGTAATGCTTTTCTTCTTCGACCACCTCAGGCACCTTGACCTGGTCTTTCACGGGTTTGTCGGGCTTGCCTTCGGTGATCATATCCCGCCCGAATTCAGAGGCGATCACCACCATGGTGCGGTCCAGCATGCCCCTTTCTTTGAGGTCCAATATCAATTGAGAAATCGGAGCGTCAATGTTCTTTTTCAATTGCACCATGCGGCTATGGCCGTTCTCGTGGGTGTCAAACCCTTCGAAGGGGATATATTCATAGGCGACTTCGACAAAGCGGGCTCCCGCTTCCACCAGGCGGCGCGCCAAGAGGCACCCTTGGCCAAAGCGGCCGGTATTATAAATGTTGTATGATTTCTCCGGCTCCAACGAAAGATCAAAGGCTTTACCCGCCGGTGAAGCCATGAGCCCGTGCGCGCCTTCGAGCGCCTGCTGAAACTCTTTTTTGGCGATGTCTTCGTAGGGAGTGCCGCGCTGGGCTTTCACAAATTCTTGATAGCGTTTCCAACGCTCATTAAAGCGCTTTTCTGACATCCCCTGTGGCGGCTGAACGGTTTGGATGGCCTCACTGGGCTCAGGCACAAACAAAGGACCATATTGCGACCCCAAAAAGCCCGCGGTGTGAAATGCGCGTACCTCGAAATCTTCACCGCCCACATCGAAGCGCTGGCCAATTGAAATATAAGGGGGCACTCCCTCTTCACGTTCGCCCAAGGTGCGGGCCAACACCCCGCCAATCGAGGGGGCATCCACCGTGGAAGGGGGGATATAGCCGGTATGGAAATGATATTGATGGCGTGAGTGCAAAATGAACCCCAGGTCAGCAGCGCGGAAACTGCGAATGAGAGTGCCATATTTCATTACATCCGCGATGCGTTCCAATCCCTTGGAGATGCGAATGCCATCCACACTGGTGGGGATGGAAGGGAAAGTTGATAAAATTTTCTGCGCCTCGATCCCCTTTTCGAAGGGTGTATAGCGTTTGGGATCAAAAGTTTCGGTCTGGGCAACACCGCCGGCCAACCACAGCAAGATCATCGAATCGGCCTTGGCTTTGGGTTTGCTTACCGCCAAGACATTTTGCGCAGCCGGGCCCAGCATGGGCATGGTGGCCATTGCGCCGAGTAAAGTTGATTTGAGCATTTCGCGCCGTGTGATTTGCATCGTTCCTACCCCTTAGTGTATATATTGAAATTCCGGGCTCATGAAGACCATCCAAAGTACATCTTCCAGATCAGACTGCTCGATTTTTTTTGTTTCTTCATCCTCAGTCAGCATCTCTTGAAATAGAGCCTTTTCTTTATTATCCGGTTCACGTCCATAGGCCCGCAAAAAGAGCATATCTATCAGACGCTGGGGTTGTTTGGCCAGATAGGGATTGCTTTCCAGCATAAATTCTGACGCATCTCTCATAAGTTTTGCCAAGTCTTCTCCATTCACCATCTCCAACATCTGCAACACCGTGGCTTGGTGTTCGCGAACCGTGGTTACCTGTTCGCGCTTGGGCCGTCCCAAGGCGGTGGCGAGCATGCTTGGGGTCTTATGCCTCCAAGCCCGGATGATGGGGTTGTGCACCGCTACGTTCATGGTTTTTACTTTGGGGCTGTATCCGGTGACCTGATAGATTCCATCCAGAAATTGCTCGCTGGCCATCCGGCGGATTCGTGGGGCATCGTAGGTTGGAATGGGAGAATAGTTTTGTTCTGCGGGTTTCGCTTTTCGTTGATAGGCCTTGGATTGCATGATTAAGCGTAAAGTGTGCTTGAGATTGTAATCATGCGCCATAAAATCATAGGCCAGCCAATCGAGCAGTTTGGGGAATGTGGGTGAATAGTCCAAATCATCCACGGGCTCAAACAGGCCTTCGCCCATTAACTTGTGAAACAGGCGGTTCACGATGGTATGGGCGAAACGGGGATTTTTGGGCGAGACCACCAAATTGGCCGCCTGGCCACGGCGTGTATATAGATCCTCATTCACATCAATGGTTCCGAGTCCCTCAAAGGGAAATTGGGCTTGGGTGGTTTCGTTCAGTGGTTTGTCGCATCGATAGAGTTCTAGTTTGGCTTCTTCAGAAAAACAGGCGGCCAAGCCGTAGGTATCGGACAGTTTCCACTTCTTGGTGAAATGATCGTGGCACGAAGCGCACTTTAATGGGGTAGCCAAAAACACTTGGCCCACCGTTTGCGCCGCTTGAATCACTGGGCGTTGGCTGGCATTGATGCGCCCGCGCCAGTTGACCCCCTTCAAGAAGCCTTCCGGCCCCTCTGGGGCTGGATTTAGAACTTCTTTCACCATACGGTCATAAGGTTTGTTGCTGAGTAAGGAAGAATAAAGCCACTGGGTAATGGGCTCGCGCAAACCGTCGATGTTGGTTTGTTCATCGTTGCGCAAGAGGTCGTTCCAAAAACTCATCCAATGCTCGGCATAGGCCTGGCGGTTGGCCAGCAAACGGTTGATCAGGTCTACACGCTTGCCGGGTGATTCATCTTTTACAAACCCGCGCAGTTCATCACTGGTGGGCAGCAGGCCAATCACATCCAAGCAAACCCGGCGAAGAAATACCGCATCCTCACTGACCTCACCCGGGTTCACATCGTGCTCTTCATACCAATTCTGCAAAAACCAATCGATGGGATTGCCCTGGTAGTCTTCCGGGGGGTGTGTGGGTTTCTTGAGATTGGCGAAAGTCTCATCTTGTTTTTCACGAAAACTCTGCCAATCAGGTTGGGTATAGGTTAATTGTTCTGGATCTGAATTCTTCTCGGCGGAAACCAAGCCGGTGAAGAGAAGAGACAATATTATTCCTATCAAAACGTAGGTTCTTAGATTGCACATAATGATTCACCCATTCGAGTATCGTTTTCTATATGGTAAAAACATTTTTTTAACTTGACAAGAAGGGTTGAGTTGAAGTGGATAATCGATTTGGTTGAGATAATAAAGATTTGGCTGGGCGAGAGTGAATCACTAAAGCACGAATGGGAGGAAGCGCGAAATGAATAACAGGGAGGAAGGAGAAGGTTTTCATTTTAAATCCTTTTCATTTTCTACTTCGTTTTGTATTTCTTTATTCTTGAGTGAATGTTCGAGATCGATTTTTCGGATATGTTCTTCTCTCACTCGCCTAGCAACACTCGCGACCAAAATCGTTTTATCTTCTAAAATGAAGTAAAAAATAGCATGGGCGGGTTTTTGGATCTTCACATCAATATTTTTCTTACTATGCAATAAA
>CAZEZQ010000158.1:5807-8931 GCA_964516245.1 uncultured bacterium
TAAACGTACAAGTTGTCATGCCGGCTTGCCATCTTTTGTACGCCTGTTCGATAAGGATTTTCACTAAGATCATCAAGCGCTTGGTTAATCAAACGGTCATAATCAACAGCTATCTTTTGCGACCATTCTTTCAATCCGATTTCGAAAATTTAATCAATTTCATCTCTTGCAGAATAAGTTAAATGGACCTTCCATGTCATTTGCAATTTTAATTTTTCCTATTTTTCTAGCGAAGTTTTTCTGCGCTGCACGAACCACTCATTCATTTCATCTTTGCTTTGGAACTCAACAAAATCACCATTTTTATACTGATCCAGTACTTTATCCATTCTTTTATCAATCTGTTCCAGCTGAATGATTCTTTCTTGTTCTTCCCGCTCCAAAAGTCGTAGACCCTCCCGAAAAACTTCGCTGACGTTGCCATAATAGCCTTCTCGTATGAGAGACTCGACGAATTTCTCCTGATGTGGAGTAATGGTTATATTACATTGCGGCATGTAATTTTCTCCTTTATATTTAATAGAAATCTGGCAAAAAAGTTCAATCAAAAAATTATTATATTTTGTTCAATTCGTCAACAGACTATATGTAAATGTCAAATTACTTAATACAAAAGCCCCTTCGCCGGATATCCGTGTTCATACATTTTAACAGGACCTAATTTCTTTTGTAAATGTTTTACACATTCTGAGTTTAGACTTGAACCGCGACTTACGAAATGCCGTCATTTATACGGTATCTATTACATTGAAAGAGTTTTAATGAAAATCAATATCCGCTGGTAAATTTCATATCGGCAATTTTCGAACACGTATTCTTCCATCTTCTACTAGGATGATAACAGATTCATTTAACTTTTCTTCAAGTACAAGCAAAGTTTTTTGCAAACGTTGAATCACTACACTTGATTTAGCGTTTGATAACCGAAATATCACAGTATTTACAACAGGAGTGTTGGCGAAGGCAATAATTTCACCAAAATCAAGATCAAATGTTAATAGGATTCTATCTTCCCTTCTAGCCAATTCGAAAATATCTTGATCTCCCAATTTCTGAAGACCTTGTTCGCGAAGATGTTTAACGTTGTGTTCTTGGGAGCGAAGCCATTCTACCACCTTTAATGAAACACCCATATCAGCGAGAAAATTCATAACAAACATTTACCCTATCGTTACTTCTTCTTGGGTTAACCAGGCAGCATATTGAAGGGCTTGTTCGATGTCTTCTGCCTCTAAATCGGGATACTCTTGTAATATTTCTTCTTTTGAAGCACCATGCGCCACTTGGCTCACAATGATAGAGACGGGGATTCGCATACCACGAATGCATGCTCTCCCACCCATGATATTTTTGTTAAACGTGATTCGATCAAACATTTTGTTCTCCTTCTATGTTTCACATTTCATTATAATACAAAATTGAGAAAATCCATCTTATCACTCTTATAGGGATAGGTATATTTGTGATGAAAAAGTTCCAGATATGCTAAACAAAAATCACTCAAATCTTAGTTTCTGTCTCTTGTCCCTGTTCAAACGATCTCCAACGCTACCATCCTTTTGTTGTTTATGAAATAATAAAACCATTATTCTGATCCAAATGGGAGGAGAGAAGATGGAAATCAAACGACGTTCTTTTCTGAAAACCACTGGCGCCGCTGCGACCCTGGCGTTTGCTTCGGGCAAAGTACTCGGCGCCAACGATACTATCCGCGTGGGTGTGGTGGGGCTGAATGGCCGGGGCGGATCGCATGTGAGTTATTTTTCACAAATCGAGAATGTTGAGGTGGACGCTCTCTGCGATACTGACGAGCGGGTGCTGAATGATTTTTATGACGGCAACCAAGACAAACTCAGCAGCGATTGCAAGAAATACATCGACATTCGCGAAATGACAGAAGACCCGAACTTGGACGCCATTTCTATTGCCACGCCTAACCACTGGCACTCAATTATGGGCATCTGGACTTGCCAGGCGGGCAAAGACGCTTATGTCGAAAAGCCGTGCTCACACAATTTGTATGAGGGCCAAAAACTGCTCGAAGCCCAGAAGAAATACAAGCGCATCGTGGCGCACGGCACCCAAACCCGCAGCAGCAGCGCCGTTCGCGAAGCTGTTGAATTGATCAATGAGGGTTATATCGGTGAGGTTTATTATGCCAAAGGCCTGTGCTACAAATGGCGTGACACCATCGGCCACACCCCCGCGACCGAAATCCCCAACGGGGTGCATTACGATTTGTGGACCGGCCCGGCTCCCCTCAAGCAATTCAGCGAAAACCGGCACCACTACAATTGGCACTGGCAATGGAACTATGGAAACGGCGACATCGGCAACCAGGGGGTTCACGAGATGGATGTTGCCCGCTGGGGCCTGGGTGTCGGGTTCCCATCCCTGATTGCCAGCATCGGCGGGCATTTTATGTTCCAAGACGATCAGGAAACCCCAAACACAATGGTCTCGACATTTAAGTATCCCGATGAAAACAAAATGTTGGTGTTTGAGGTGCGCCACTGGATGACACCCAATCCCATGTACGAGAAAGCCGGCGGCAATGTGGTAGGCGTGATGTTTCTTGGTTCGAAAGGGTATATGCAGACCACAGCGAATGGATACCGCACTTATCTAGGGAAGGATCGCAAACTGGGCAAACACGCCGAAGGCGGCAACCATCAACTTGCCCATTTTCAAAATTTCATCAACGCCATGCGCAGCCGCAAGCAAAGCGATCTCAACGCCCCCATTCGTGAGGGCCACATCTCCTCTGGATTGTGCCACCTGGCCAATGCATCGTACCGAACTCAAACCATGATTCACTTTGATCCAAAAACCGGAAAGGCCATCGACAATCCAGAAGCCAATGATCTTTTGTACGAACATGAACGTGGGTATCGTAAACCTTATACTGTGCCTGATGAAATTTGACCGCTGTTTTTACACATTGCCGAGCCAAGATTCTAGTTCGCAAGGGCAGACAAACAACGCTTGCCCTTGCCACCCAGTTGATGTGTAGGCTGCTCGGCGGGAGCACGCCATGGCGCGATCCTGCGGAGCCGGTTTAATTGAACGGTTTCTGATTTCCATACATCGCCTGCATTATCCATAATGATGATGTAAAAAAGCA
>CAZEZQ010000159.1:0-8910 GCA_964516245.1 uncultured bacterium
GCGTGATTGTAGAATACAAGGGAAGCGCCGGATTCACAAGTGATAGACATTGCAAAACCGATGCAGCCATCCCTTCTCATCTTAATATAACAGAGCGTATCCGCTCGATTTACTATAGACAGAAGCCCCGTCACTCTGCATGTCTGGGCAGAATATTTTTTACAAAATTTATCATATCACAGAATTACAAAAAAGGGAATTAGGAAATATGTAATTTTAGTAAGATTTGTGGGTATGAGCGCGATTTTCGTAAAAACACGTTTCGAAAGTCTCTTAGCAAAATAAAACAATCTGGTTCTTCATCTCTTTTCAATCCTTTTGGGCCTTTGAGTCGTTTTGGTCCTTTATGATCTAAACTGCCAGATATCATGGCCAAAATGGATTTCAAACTACAAGTGGAACAAGAGATAAAAGATATCGAAGAAGGCAGCATGATTAGATATGAAGAGGGGAAACAGAGGATAACCAATTAGCTATAGAATCTGAATATCAACTACTATACTGATGTTGTGCTGCTTTTGGTTGTAAAATTACCTGAGCGACACGTTTGCCGGCATCTGTGGGTGATTCCGCTTTTACATACTGATACCGAGTAAGAGGAAGGGGAATATTTTTCCATTCCATGTCCTGAGTCAGTACGGGTATTATGCGCTTTTCGCCTGCCACTGCAGCGCCAAGTTCAAAAAACATCCAAGGACTTTCTATGGTATTTGGACTCAGAATTACAATCAGCGCCTTGCTTTCACGCAACGCTTTTTCAATATGATTTCTCCAATGTTCACCCGGTTCTATATTTGCAACATCAAACCATGCATGAATCCCAGATTCATTAAGTGCTTCTTCAAATTGCTCCACCCATTCCTTATCTTGAGCAGAATAAGATAGAAATACATCATAACTTTTATTATTGTTCATTTTTTATTCGTTCCTTCAGCAACTCGCTTACTTAGTTGATCGAAATATTCGTCGATATCATTGAGCTTTATCATATCTCGCTTTTTCAAGAATACGGGAGATTTTGGTTTTGCTTGAAATTCTGCAGCTGTAATCCCATGCAAAATTAGGACAATTGGGATTCGACGTAACCATGCCGATCCTATTTCCACCCACACATAGGGCCTCTCTAAAGACCAAGGTGTGACAAGTACCACTAGTTCATCGGCAATCTCAAGAAACTCTCGAATATCTTCTTCAAACTCAGCGCCCACATCAATATCTGCTTCGTCTAGAAAAGCTCGAGCCCCTCGATCAGTAATTTCACGGGCAATTTGCCTGGCAACCCATGTATCTTCTCCAGAGTGGCTTACAAATATAAGTATCTTCTTGGATGATGATTTTACTGCATTCAACTTTGTTGTATTCTCCAGTAATGATGATGGAAATATTCTATCTTTTCGAAATCATTATAGCAAATAAATTTTTCAGATAAGACGCTCCGGCAAAAAGTTTTTTTTGGAGCGCAGGCGTCCTCGCACTGCATCATCATACAGTGCAGATTAGATATCCACGTTACTATATATTCTGTGGTCGTTTTCTGGAACAGACTTTTTGCCGGTACGTCATTTAAGACTGCGAAATTCTTAGATAAGGTGTAGTTCAAAATAGGTGTGTCTGTCAACTACACCTACTTGAAGGACATAACCTATCGTTTCGGTGCATGAGAGGCAATCTAGCAATTTCCCGCGATTTTATAAGGGTTTTAGGCTTTTTTCATGGTTTGGTGGATGAAAATGATTTTTAGATTCTTTCATCATATACTTCGCAAATCCATAAATTTAAAGTGGAAAAGATGCCCTTGATTGGCGGCTTATTTCTTTTTCATATCTTGTCTTTTTTCTTGGATTGGCCCTTGCCTTTTGGCGGTGTTTTTACACCAAGCAGACTTCTAACAGATTCTTCGTAATCGAGGGGGATTTTGATTGGTTTATCATAGGATTTTTTCATCTTCAGTGTCATCTGGCAGCGCTAATAGTGAATCGCTATGTGGCTTACAAATTTTTGGCTTAACTAATTGTTATAACTTATAATCTTTTCATCGTACGTATGAAATTCAGCAGCATTATATCTTATTGCGCTAGCAACATGAATTGCATCTGATGCTTTCAATGTTGTTGATTGTGGATTTTCTGATTGTTGGCTATTCAATATTTTTCTCATTAAATTTCCAGCCTCAATCACTACAAATTGATGAATATCAATTAGCATTATCGGACTTTGAACTGGATCCCATAAACTTTCAATTTTATTCAAAAATTCATTTCTCAAGCCCATACTTCTTTCTTCTACAAAAAACGCAACTTCGGCAATTGAAAGATTGGATGTTATAAGATTGATTTTGTTATTTTCAGCATCTTCATAAATTGTAGAAAGAAGAGCAGATTTCTCAGTATATCCTTCTTGCTTTGGATCAATCATTGACAAAAATATGCATGAATCCCAATAAATGGCAGGTATCTTCTTTTGAATCCTTTTGGTCCTTTATGATCTAAACTGCCAGATATCATGGCCGAAGTGGATTTGAAACTAACAGTGGAACAAGAGATAAAAGATATCGAAGAAGGCAGCATGATTAGCTATGAAGAGGGGAAACAGAGGATGGTAAACACCATAATGCCTTTCTCACCCAGGCAGTTTTCATGAGCCACTCCAGTTAGAGAAAACTGTAATGTGTTATATACTAAATTTTGAGTTGTTTTTGATTGGCAAAATGATTTTTGATTGGCAAAATGGGAGAAGTGATTATGAATACAAAAAATGGCAAGATTCGTATTAAGCAAAAATCCACCGCCGGCGAAATTGCTGACTCACTTGGAATTTCAAAAAAAGTCCGTAAAAATGCCCGTGTAATGGTAGATCAATTCCACAATCAATCTGGCCGAAAATCTGGCTCTTCGAAATCCAAACCTTCCGTAAAACGCAAGTCAACAAAACGGTAAAAAACGGATAAATCATCCATTCGGGAAATTTCTGTTTTTGGAAAAAGAGAAATATCGATTGGATAAAACGTTGAGTGATTATAAAGGTCGAGACCCACTCATTCACCGGAATCGTTGCGATACGTTGATTTCATGTATTCTTGATGTATTTGTAACCGAAGAGAAGACAACAGATGCATCATTGGTGAGAAAGGTGGCAAGAAATCTCCGAAAGATGTCAAAATTGATAAAAGAAAAAAACCGATGTGATACTCTATTTACCAGAGCTTTGTATTTGGAATTGGTGGCAATAGCCATGGAAATGGCTATCGATGATGGTTTACTACCTGCTTAAGCATATTTGCATGTAATAAAAGAAATATAGCGTTGATACCCCGCCTGCATAGTCGTTGCCATGGGAGGGCGACGCTCCCGCGGAGCCGGTTTGATTGAATGAGTATTGGAATTTATTAACGTTTCGCACACTCCATAGTGAAATTTCATATGAAGTTTGAAGGTTGCGGGATTGGATCTATATGTCTGAATCCGCTGCGGCGGACAGGAGGAAAAGAGAGGAAAACGGCGATTGAGAGATGAGGGTTGTTTCAAAGACATGGTTAACGGCGCCATGCCTTTGGCACCCGCACGGAGGTAGCAGTACCAAGAGAACTTTATGAAAAAGTTCTTCAGAGGATTCACCAAGTCAAGCCGATTCCTGTATAACGATTCTGGTTTGAATACTTAAAAACAAGAGTGATCTAGATTGAACTTGGGACAAGTGATACTATTTTATCGAATTCTTGGAAGCTACTGGCTCCATTATTCGTGAAAACGAGAGAAATTCTTAAAAAAAAATTGACATAATGCATTTGTTATGTCAAAGTTAGATGATTTCAAAAAAAACAGGGAAATTTTTCAGATCAAATGGGGAATATCATGAATAACAAATCTTCTTGGCAATCTCTTTTGGGGACTTTTTTGTTAACTATCATTATGGCAGTAGCCAATTTGCATGCCGCGAATATCGCCATCGTTCACGACAATGACGATCCACAATCCGATACAGAAATGATCGACCGTTTGACAAACACATTGGGACATTCTGTAACATTGTTCGATGAGGGAGAGAATGATCCGGTTGATCTATCGGGGCAAGATTTGTTGATTATTTCATCGACAATACAATCTGGAAACGTTGCAGGAGCCTATCGCGATAGTGATATACCCATTCTTTTTACAGAATTTGCAATATCAGACGAGATGAATATTTCCGGCGGTGGCGGGAATCAGGGAGCCGGTTTTATTGATGTCGAAATTATCAACGACACTCACTTTATCACTGAGGGATTGTTGTTGGATTTTATTGAGTTTATGACATTGGATTTTACCGATAGTTTGCTTCGGTTATCACCAGGTGGCAGTGGTGAACATGCGCCGGGTATGGATATACTGGCGTTAGCCGTTGAAAATATTGATTGGGTCTTTTTGGGTGCCATTGACCGGGGAGCTGAACTGAATGATGGCTCATCGGCGATAAATCGAAGAGTGTATTACGGAATTCCTAATGAGGGATTCTTTTTCTTAAACGATACTGGATGGCAAGTGTTTGATCGTATTGTTGAATGGCTATTGGAAACACCCGAAACGCCATTTGCTGTAGAGCGTTCCGTTAATCCCACACTTTTATTGGATCCACAGGGAACTGTTGATGTCACACTTACTCTGTCCGTATTGTCAGGAACACCTAGCCCGACATTGGTTGAGACATTACCCGATGGATGGATAGCCTCCAATGTGTCAGCGAGCGATGGGAGCGTGGATTCGCCGGACGGCCAAATCACCTGGTCGCTAAGCAGCACAACCGGTGTGCAAAGTTTGACGTACCAATTAAACGCATCAGAAGGAGCTCAAGCCGGGTTGATTTCGGGCGAGGCTCAAATGGATGGCAACCTCTTTCCAATCACTGGTGATGTTGCAGTGAAAATCGCGACGGTTGGAGAGCCAGTGGTATACCTGGAATCGGATGGCATGGTCGTAATCGAAGCTGAGAATTTTTACATCAGTACGGTGGATGTAATTGAACCGCTCTACCGTTGGGTAACGGGCAGCAGCGGCGAGGTCGTTACCGAGCCGGGTGCTGATTTCGGAACGGCGGGAAATGATTTTTCTGGAGACTATATTCACGCCAATGTCAGACCCAGGACGGACCGTGGCAACCCGAATGATGATTTTTTGGCTGAACTGAGCTATAGAATCGAATTCACAACAGAAGGAACTTATTTTCTGTGGGTTCATGAGAACGATACGGCCGGTGGGCAATCCAATACGACGCATACAAACTTTGACAGCCGCGAACGACCGGGCACACAATTAATAGGATCCGGTGAACCAGTCTGGTTGTGGGACAATGGAAAGGGCGATGATATTGTCAGCTATGATCTCACGGCGGGTGTGCATCAGTATTTTATTTGGGTGCAAGAAACCGGGATCGCTTTGGATAAAATAATTTTGACCACTGATGAAAACTTTGTACCCTCTGGCCTGGGGCCGCCGGAAAGTGACACGAGAGCCGATACACAGGTAGACAATTGGGAATTATATTAAATGGCTCCTCCTAAGAATCTGTGCAAGGCTTAAAGAGAAAATGGATCATAACATACTGAAATTAAATGAGTTGGGCGTTTTGAAGCATGACAAGGTTCTGGTATCAATAAAAACTATCCTTGCCGTCACGCCTATACCCACAAAGAGGCGCGATAGTAAGGATAGTTTTGACCTTGCCAGAGCGTCCTTTTGTGAAATTCGAAAAAACAGGGCTCAGACTCATTTAATCTCTCCTTTTCCAGAATATCTTGCACAAAAATATCTTGCACAAATTAAATTCTTGTGAAAAACCTATTAATCTCTCCTTTTTAAGGAGAGTAATATTTCCTCTTACAAGCAATGAGGATCATATCAGGGAGTTTTTGTGATGAGAAAGCAAAACGGATTTACTTTAATTGAACTTTTAATAGTGGTGGCAATTATCGGAATTCTCGCGGCAATTGCAGTCCCCAATTTTCTTAACGCGCAAGTCAGGGCTAAAATCGCCCGGGTTCAGTCCGATCAAAAGACGATGTCCACAGCGTTGGAGCAATATCGCCTGGACCACAATACCTATCCGATGGATGCGGACGATGTGAACCGGACGGGATTCAAGCAACTGAAGGAACCGGTTCCTTATCTCAGCTTGGATCCCGTTGATCCCTTCATTAATGATACCGTGGGTGGCGAAAGTTTCGGAGGACGTCCTATGAAGGGGGTCTACCAACTTGGCACGGGAAACACCAACCAAATTGGAGCCTCCAATCCAGATACAAAAGATATATACATATTGTCTAGCAACGGTCCGGATAAGGTGGACGACTCACAACCATTGTTTCCATTTCCCTTGGCGAATCCAGTCCGGTATATCGCCTATGATGCCACCAATGGCTTATCCTCCAAAGGCGATATCTGGCGCTTTGGCGGATCACCCATACCATCGGTTTTCACAGAAAAAGTATCGATAGGAAGAGGAAACTAATCTATCTGCCAACAGAATGTTTTTCAGAGAATCCGGCCACAATCTATTGATTGCCGGATATTCAAATTCAATATGATAACCTGGAAGAGTAATGCCGCTTTGAATAAATCGGTTTTATAACAGCATAGAGGGGGAGAGAAAGCAATGAAGATACGTCCTATTTACTGTTTATTTTTTGTTAACCTGATGGTTTGCCTGACAGCTTTACCAACAAAAGGGGAAATAATTCGTGTATATCGTCCGGATACGGGGATGGTGAAGTTCGCAGCACAGGAAATTAAATCAGCACTGGATGAGTTAAAACATGAAATTGATGAAGAATTGCTCATAGAATATGATGAGGATAGTTTGGATGTTTCCATTGTCCTGATGGGCGCTGAACAAGCGCGCGAACAGGGATTTTCGGTTCCCGCAGTAGAAGAACAAGGATTTTCTATTCAAACGTCAAATAATAAAACATTTCTTGTAATTGGAGCAGATGATCGTGGAATAATGTACGGAGGACTGCATCTGGCCGAACAAATACGCCTGCAAGATGGGTTGAATGGTATAGAAGCCACTATTCGCGAACCTTACATTAATCGGCGCGGAATTAAGTTCAATATTCCTCTGGATGCGCGTACGCCGAGTTACGACGATAGTGGCGATGCTGCGCAGAATAATTATGCCGAGATGTGGAACTTTGATTTCTGGCAAGGATTCTTGGATAATATGGCTCGGCATAGATACAATACCCTCACTTTGTGGAATCCACACCCGTTTCCCTCGATTGTGAAATTGGACAAATATCCCGAAGCAGCCTTGGACAATGTTTTGGACAACCTGAAAATTGTGAAAACGATGAGCATAGACGAGAAAATCGAATTTTGGCGTAAGGTAATGAGTTACGCTAAGGAGCGCGGAATTGATATCTACTTCATCACTTGGAACATTTGCATGAACAGCGTGGAAGGTAAATATGGCATCACCAATGAGCAGGACAATCCAAAAACCATCGCTTACGTGCGCGAAAGTGTCAAACAAACGTTGTTGACTTATCCCGATTTGGCTGGCATCGGTGTAACCGCCGGAGAAAAGATGGAGGACCGTGAAGACAAATTCGCCAAAGAAAAATGGCTTTGGAGAAGCTACGGTATGGGGATTTTGGATGCCAAACGAAACCAGCCGGACCGCACTGTGAAATTCATTCATCGCGTATGGTGGACCGGGCTGGAGAATGTGATACGTGAATTTGGTAATAAATATCCAGACCCCTTTGATATTGGGTTTAAATACGCACGTGCACACATGTATTCGTCCACCAACCCGCCTTTTGCCAAACCCCTGCTTGAAGAAATGGAGGGATTTGATGTGAAATGTTGGTGGAATTTACGCAATGACGATATCTTTAATTTCCGTTGGGGCGACCCGGATTATGCCCGTGATTTTTTGCGTAACCTTCCTCCTGCCAATAAAACGGCAGGTTATCATATGGGTTCGGATGGTTATGTGTGGGGTCGGGAATTTACCAGCAAGCATCCTGAATGGCCGCGGCAGCTCGAAATCGAAAAGCATTGGTATAAATTTATGCTATGGGGCCGATTGGGGTACAACCCCAAACTGAATCGTGCCTTCTTCGAACAGGTTCTGCAGAAAAAATTCCCACAAGTAGATAATTCCAACCTATATGAAACCTGGCAAACGGCTTCAAAGATTATTCCATTGGTGAATCGCTTTCATTGGAACAATTGGGATTTTCAATGGGCGGTGGAAGGGTGTTTCGACCACGATGGTTTTCATACCGTTCGTGACTTTATCGACAACCCTACCATGGAAGATAGCGGGCTAGTTTCAATCGAAGATCACATCAAGTCATTAATCGATAAAAAACCTGTTAAAGGAACTACACCAGTTGAAGTAGCTAACCAACTAAAACAGTATGCAAAAGAAACTTTATTAGGAGTTCAAGACTTGATGGAAAGGGTCGGGGGCGATAAAGAATTAAGGCATACCTTGATAGATATGGAAGCGTTTGCTCATCTTGGTGATTATTATTCACACAAAATATTGGGTGCTTGGTATTTGCATGCCTATGAGAATAACTTAAAATCCGAGGGCATACAAAAGTCTCTTGATCATTTACAGAAAGCGGTAACTGCATGGGAAAATTATGCTGAAACTGCAAGCACGCTTTATAAGCCGCAACTTCTTGCCCGCACTCGGGTTCTTGATTGGTGGGAAATCCTTGAAGATATAAAAAACGATGTTGAATTGGTGCGAGAAGCCAATTGAACGGATTTTTTCTGTATATTGTTTTCCTTTATATAATTGGGTGATCTGATTTGTTATCATCCGCTCTTTTGTTTCAATCAATATGGAGACGTTGAAGGAGTCTTACTTCGAGATGGGAATGTCCAAAGTACGGCAGATTGGAAAACCGTTCTCGATCCA
>CAZEZQ010000160.1:0-8908 GCA_964516245.1 uncultured bacterium
GGGAGAGGGATAGGGTGAGGGGGCCTTACTGAATAAATCAAGGTGTTTTCATTTGAAAACAAGGTTGCAAATGCGCCGTGGCGTGCTCCTGCCAAGATTGGCCCTCGTTTAAGTAAATTTCAACAAAAATAATTATATTATATGATCGTAAGTTAATGACATAGGTTAGGAAATCCCCTATACCTACACTTAATACTCAGAAACAAATTTCTTACAATTCACAAGTAAGAATCTAGTCAAAGATATTTGAAATGTACGATTGTAGGGGCAGACCCCAGTGTCTGCCCCGAATGCTGAATTCACTGAAGACAAAACCATTCTGTAAGAGATTGACTCACAATTCACAAGTAAGAATCTAACGGACAACGTGCTCCTGCAATCAGCGTTGTGATAAAAATTTAAATATTTTTGGCTGGAACTGACACTTCGGCAAAAACTCTTTTTTGGAGCGCAGGCGTCCTCGCCTGCAACAACATATAGTGTATGTTAGATACTTGCGTTATCATATATTGTGTGGCCGTTTTCTGAATCGGACTTTTTGCCGGTTTGTCAGAACTAAGGAGTAATGCCAACCTTTTTCAAATTATTTCGTGCAATCACAGCATTGATAGGATAATACCCGTCTTTAACTACAACTTCCTGTCCCTGTTGACTGAAAATGTATTTGATAAATTCCCTGCTAAGCGGGGTTAATTCGCCGCCGGGCTGGTAATTTGCATATACATACAAAAAGCGAGCCAATGGATATTGGCCGGTATACGCATCTTCCGCATTTGCGTTTTTATAATCGTTTCCTTTTCTAGACAACGGCACGGCGCGAACATCTGCGGTTTTGTATCCTATCCCGCTGTAACCAATTCCATAAAGATCACGCGCCACTCCTTGCACAACATTGGAACTCCCAGGTTGTTCCTGCACACTGTCTTTATAATCTCCACCAAACAAAGCGATTTCCTTAAACACACCATATGTTCCAGACGCCGCGTTTCGTCCATATAGACTGATCGGTTGATTGGCCCATGAGCCTTTTAGGCCCGCTTCCCCCCAAGTTCGAATATTTTCTTTGTATCCACTTTTACGCGTTTTAGAAAAAATCGCATCCACTTGGGGCAAGCTTAAGCCTTTTATGGGGTTGTCTTTATTTACATACACAGCAAGCACATCGATACTCGTTTCAAGCGCTGTAGGTTTGTAACCGAACTTCTTTTGGAATTCATCGATTTCGGCATCTTTCATTTTGCGGCTCATCGGGCCAAAATTCGCCGTACCCGCAATCAATGCCGGTGGGGCAGTTGATGACCCTTTGCCCTCGATCTCGACTTTCACGCTGGGATGAAACTTCTGAAATCCCTGCGCCCAAAACGACATCAAATTATTCATCGTATCCGAACCTATGCTTTTGATAGTGCCTGAAATCCCGCTCTCGGGTTTATAGGCGGGTAAATTCGGATCAACCTTTACTTGAGCTTGAGTCGTTAAGCATACAGTGAGAAAAAACAAAATAGAGAATACAAAAATGTTGCGTGGCTTCATGTAAATTACTCCGTTATAAAATTAAATTGAATATATTGTTACCCAATCTTGTATTGTGGTGCGGGCTTCCAGCCTGCGTCAACATACAGGGCAGGCTGGAAGCCCGCATCACAATAGGCATTATCGCTCAACGTTTGATTATGCTTTTTACCGAATAGTTATAAATGACATTCTATTTCACCTTACCTTTTTTTTGTTAGAATTTTATTAAAATCTAACCAAAGATATTTGCAATTTGAAAACCAATATCCATTGGGAGGGCGAATCTACTGATGAGCCGGTTCCACCCTCTACATTCGATTCACCAACCGAGGCTCGGCGGGAGCCTCGCCCTCCTCATAAACTCATTACCCATTGATTTAATTTAACTTGAAAATCTAAGAGACAATTTCTCAAAATTTGCATGTTAGAATCTAACCAAAAACATTTGCAATTTTGTACATGTAGAGGCAGACCCCTGTGTCTGCCCCGAATGCTGATTTCTCTGAAGATAAAACCATTCTGAGAGACTACGATTCGGCAAAAAGTCTTTTTTAGAGCGCGGGCGTCCTTGCCTGCAACAACATAACGTGCAGATTAGATACCCATGTTACTATATAATTGTGTGGCCGTTTGATGGATCAGACTTTTTGCCGGTTCGTCAGAGACATTTTCTCACAATTTGCGTGTAACAATCTAATTGGATCTTGAATTTGAAATGGGTATACATTCATTTGCTATTGTACGGGAATATGTAACGTAAATTTGCTCCCCTTCCCCGCTATGCTTTCAACAGTGATGCGTCCGCCATGCGCTTGCGCAATATGTTTTACAATGGCAAGACCCAATCCGGTTCCTCCAAGTTTTCGGCTCCGTGCTTTATCCACACGATAAAATCGTTCAAAAAGCCTGGCCAAGTGCTTTTGCTCGATTCCACAGCCCTGATCTTCTACGTTGATCTGGAGTTCGTACTCGTTTGATGTTACAGATACTCTTACTTCACTTTCCGGTTCGCTGTATTTAATGGCGTTGTCCACCAAATTCACCAAAGCCTGTTCGAGAAGGGGATGATTCACTTTCGCTTGCAAGCCGTTCATACAACTGGTGTTCAAATGAATATTCTTTTCCAAAGCCTTTTGCTCGCAGCATTCAATGGCTGTATTGACCACATCGCGCAAGTAGATTTTTTGCAATTCGATCTTGGCCTTATCTGCATCCTGTTCAATTCGTGAAAGGCTAAGCAAATCTTCAATAATATTGTTCAACCTGTCGGTTTGCTTGGCCACAATCTGTAAAAAGCGTTCTGAATCTTTGGGTGAATTCAACGCCCCGTCGAGCAAAGTCTCCACAAACCCTTTGATAGAAGTAATTGGAGTCTTGAGTTCATGAGACACATTTGCTACGAAATCCCGTCGAATATTTTCAAGACGCCGCAATCGAGTGACGTCGTTTAAAACCACTAATGCGCCGATTCGATTGCTGTCTCCATCCAGCAAAGGGGTACCATGCGCTTGTAAAAACCTCCCGCCGTAGTCGTGCGTCACAATTTCTCCTTCAATTGGAGTTTCACTATTCAAGGTGCGGGCGACAAAGTTGTGTAAATCAGTGTTTCGCACAGTTTCTTGCAGGCTTCGTCCTACAAGGGGTTGATCTTCGATTGAAAAAATCTGCGATGTAGCATCATTCATGCTAATTACACGTTCTTCAGTGTCCACCGCCAACACACCTTCGACCATACTGCTCAAAATAGCTTCTTGTTCGTTCCGCTGCTGCAAGATCAGTCGAAACCGATCGTCTAATTTCGCAGCCATTTGATTCATGGCTTCCGCCAAACTGCCAATCTCTTCGTTGTGGCCTACCGGTAAACGATACCCCAATTCCCCACGCGAAAAGGCCTTAGCCAATTGTTTCATCTCTTCCAGTGGATGGCTGATTTTCCGCGATATAATTAAACTAATAATGGCTGCTATAACTGCGATAAAAATTCCACCGATCGCGATTTTTCGGTAAATGTCCCATAGCGCTTTTTGTCGAGTGCTTGTGGATACCGAAGTACGCACCACTCCCTTGATTTCACCGTCTACACGCAAGGGCACAGCAACATGCATCATGTTGGTTTCGCTTGGAGAACTTTCCGATATTCCGGTTTCACCCTTCAGCGCGGTTTGAATCTCTTTTCGCTGCAAAAAATCTTCTTGTGGAGGGGATTCCAGGTTATTTTCTTGTATAACCCGGCCACCTGTCAGCACCACCATAATCTGGTTTCCCATTTCCAATCCCAATTCTCGGCTTATCTTCTGAATGGGTTCTGGTTGCTCTGGATCAAAATGGGACTCAATAATAGTGGCTATCAATTTTCCCCGTGTTTCCAATTCATTAGACAGATGATCCCAATAAAAAGTGTGCAATGCATTGGTGGCATACCAAGTCACTGCCAACAGAGCAATGAGAGTGATAAACAAGTAAGATGGGTATAACTGCCAAAGCAGACGAACTCTACGCATTAGGACTCCCGCATTCGATATCCAACACCGCGAACCGTTTCGATATATTCCCCTAGTGGCCCCATTTTCTTCCGCAATCCAACAATTTGTACATCCACTGAACGGTCAGTAACTGGATAATCTTCTCCCCGAACTGCCTCTATAATTTGATTTCGGGTAAAGACCCACCCCGGCCTCCGTGATAGAAAATGCAATACCTTAAATTCCGTAAACGTCAAATCAAGCGGCTTCCCATTGATACGAACCTCATGCCGTCCTGGATTAATTTCGATTCCATGAAGGGTTAAAATATCACTTTGATCGACATCGTCCATTTTATGACGCCGCAATACGGCTTTGACCCGTGCAATAAAAATACGTGGGCTAAAAGGCTTGGTAACGTAATCATCCGCTCCCATCTCAAGTCCGGCTACCACATCCGATTCTTCTCCTTTTGCCGTTAACATCAAAATGGGTATATCGGATGTATTTGAGTCACGCTTCAAAATTTTACACACTTCAAGACCATCTATTCCAGGTAACATTAAATCTAGTACAATTAAATCAGGCGAAAATTCTTTTGCTTGTTTTAATGTCTCTTCCCCGGTCACAACACTGTTTACCTCGTAGCCATTTTTGGCCAAATTATATTCGACCAATTGCAAAATATCTTCCTCATCGTCTACAACAAGAATCTTTTCACGAACCATACGTTTTCCTCACTTTTGATTTCAACGGAATTCCGTGCTTTGGATTTTTAATTAAAATTATTTTACACAATTAAAACAACTTATGTCCTTAAAAACTGAAATCCCGTCAACCCAAATTCCAACCAAAAATATTTGAAATCTTATAAATGTAGGGGCAGACCCCAGTGTCTGCCCCGAATGCTGATTTCTCTGAAGACAAAATCATTCTGAGAGACATTTTCTCACAATTTACGTGTAAGAATCTAGCCAAAGATATTTGAAATTTTCGAAACCAATAGAGACGAACAACAATTTGATTCGTTTCCCAAACCGCCCCAACGGGGAATAATATGATAGCCAGGGGCATCGCCCCTGGAAAAGGAACCTTTAATACCCAAGCCCTGAAATAAAGATATTGATCTCATCCAACTTAACAATATTATGAGAGACAATTTCTCACAATTCACACGTAAGAATCTAATACTGGTCATATGACACAAATTATTAATTTGCCATCATATTGTAATACTAATCTCAAATAAAGATAAATACTTCTAATGAATTTGTTAAATATTAGTAATATGTTAGAATTCTGTTAATGAAAATATATTAATGAATTTTAATCCTAGCCAAAATAATTGAATTTTTTTATCCCAACTCTGATTGTAGGGGCACGTTGTCCGCAGCTGCGGATGCCCCTACAGTGAGAGATTGGATCTCAGATTTTTAAGTTTAATTAAATCAATGGGTCATGAGTTTATGGGGAGGGCGAGGCTCCCGCCGAGCCTCGGTTGGTGAAACGAAGGTAGTGGGTGGAACCGGCTCATCAGGAGATTCGCCCTCCCCAATGGATATTGATTTCACAAAATTTCAAATATCTTTGGTTAGGCTTATAAATTTATAGAGTTACCTCATTTTTTTGACCGAAGCAACCATTTCATACTGATTTAATGCTTATGTGATAAATTGAATAATGTTAATATTGCATTAGAAGCAAGAAATATGGAGGTTGTGAAACACTTTCCAATGAATCTATGAATGAATAAAACCCAATGGAATCTTTTCACTTTGTGCTATCATGGTCTTGTATCTGAAAAAAAAAATCAAGAAGGAGTTCTTTTATGAGGTTTCCACTTATCCCGTTTATAAAAATATTTATTCTTATTGGAATCTTTTTGAGTTTTCTTAATACAACCGTTTCTGCCGAAAATTCTGAATCCCAATACACCATTCTCTTTCAAGAGAAATTTCAAGAAACACCAAAGGCCCCTTGGCAGTGGATTCGAGAAAATCCTCAAAGCCATCGTATCGTAGAAGACGGTTTGCAAATCAAAATCGAACCCGGTGGATTGATGGGTGGAGCGAAAGATGCCAAAAATATTCTAGTACGGCCTATCCCACATGAAGCCAATCGCTTTACCACTGTGGTTGAAACCCACCACCAATCACAATATGAACAAGCGGGTTTGATTTTATATGGTGGAGATGATGATTACGTAAAGTTGGTTCATGAACATGTAAATGGCAAAACTGGGGTTGTGTTGGTGCTTGAAACCAATGCTCAGGCTCGTGTGATCAATCATATCCCCAGTCCCGCCGCCAAAACTCGGTTGGTTCTAGAAAAAACCGGAAATAACAAATTTAAGGCTTATGCTAAAAAGGCTGGAGATTCTGAAAAGATTGTAGAGGTTGGGAATTTTAATTTTCCACTCGATAAAAATACACGCATTGGTATATTTACCCAAAGTGGTGAAGCCGGAGCAGACCGTTGGGCTGCTTTTTCTGAATTTAAAATCGCCGTGACAAAGTGAAACTCAAGAATAACTGAAATTCATGTGGGTATTCTGCAAACGGGCAAATTAACTTACATGAATTCCAATTTTGTCACGCAATTTCAGCAAGGATTTTGCCAATTGTTGATAATCTCTTTTACTCATAGAGCCGATCAAATCCGCCATTCGCTTTTGATAGGTTTTCTCCGCCTTCGTCAAAACACTCTGGCCTTTGCGTGTTAAACTGACTTTGTTCACTCGCCGGTCTTTTGTATCGGGTTTGCGTTTTACCCAACCCGCTTTTTCCATACGGTCTATCAATCCAGTGATGTTTGAACGGTTCACTAGCAAAATGTTACCCAATTCTGTCTGCGTCATTGCGCTATTTTTCGCTTTATCTCGCAATAGAGCCAAAATTTGGAATTGCGAGTCTGTTAAACCATACGGACGCAGAATCCTATCCCCTTCTTTCGCAATCAGGGTTCCCGTTAAAATTATGTTTAAACCCATTTCATGTTCGGAAGTCGAAAAAGACCGAGATGAATTCAGTTCTTTTTTCAAGTTCATCGTCTCCATTTACCCCTGCAAATAATAATTTCCGTTAGAAACAATCCGGTGTGGATTGTTTCTTCATAAACATATAATTTATATGATACTAAAAGGATCAATAAAATACAAAAGATATTTATATTTTTTTATTGATGTCAATCTAGGGTCTACTTATTTAGTATGAAACACTCCATTTTAAAACAAATGCGTCACTAGATAATTGTTATGTCTACTTCCTTGAAGAAACAAAACAAGTTACAGTGTTGAACAATCTTTTCAAATATTATGGTATGAGGTGTTATGAAAGTTCAAGCCATACAAAAACTCTCACAGTCTTTAAGACAATTCATTGTGTTTGCCGGACCGGATTGGGTCATCACCTTGCCAGACCACGAATTGAATGTGTTATCCGCTGAAGCCGCTGCTTCAGGCCGGTTTTCTGGGAAAGTGGATGAAATTGTACCATTGGTAAAAGGTGACAAAGCGGTCATTTTGATTGGGCTCGGTCCGAAATACGGAGAAACTTCTACCCGAAAACTGGGAGAACTTACGAAACAGGCTTTGCAAACCCCATTACTGCTGCCGGAGCAACCGGTAGGGATATTGCCCCCAAGTGATGAAGAACACATAGTTCGAGCCATTGTTGATGGCGCCAAACTAGGGCTTTACAAATGGGACAAATACATCACCTCCTCAGAAGACGAGCCCAAAAAACCGGATTTTGACATCCAAATTCAATGCAGTCATATCAAATGGGTGGAACGTTATTCTTTAATTTGTGATGGAGTGAACCTGGCTCGTGACCTTGGCAATGAAAACGCCAGTGTCTGCACCACAGATTTCCTCACAGATACCATACGGAGCGAAGTGGAGGGTGATGCGCGCTGCACTCTGGAAATTCTAGAACGTGAAGAACTTGAATCTCGTGGCTTCGGGCTGCATCTCTCTGTCGCTCAAGGAAGTGAACAAGAACCTAGGCTGGTGTTGGTCACTTATAAAGGAGCGGATGAAACGGCGCCTTACATCGCCATGATCGGCAAAGGCTTGACCTACGACACCGGTGGCCTGAATCTAAAACCCACTGGCTCAATCGAATCGATGCGGATGGATATGTGCGGCGCGGCTGCGATCATTGGTACACTACGCAACACTCTGGCCCTCAACTTAAAGTGTAATGTCTATTTTGTCTGCGGTCTGGCTGAAAACGCCATCGGCCCCAAAGCGTATAAACCCGGTGATGTGTTGGTCAGTTATTCAGGAAAAACGGTAGAAATTGGAAACACAGATGCCGAAGGCCGCTTGGTTCTCGCCGATGCCAACAGTTATGTAGCAACAACGTATAAACCAGAGGCCATCATCAATATCGCTACTCTCACTGGTGCTGTGATCTTTGCCTTGGGTTATGAATATAGCGGTCTGATGGCAAGTGATGATCAACTGGCTCAGCAACTCCAAGCGGCTGCCATATCGAGTGACGACCGTGCTTGGCGATTGCCTATGTATTCTGAATTGAGCGAACATGTGAAAAGCACTATCGCCGATATCAAAAACACCGGACAACCAAGATGTGCCGGCACAATAGCCGCAGGTGAGTTTTTACGGCAATTCGCTCAGAATAATTCAAGGGATATAAAATGGGCACATCTCGACATTGCCGGAACCGCCAAACCCAAAACGGATGTAGGCTATTTCCCCAGCTTGGCTACGGGAGCCGGTGTTCGTCTCCTTACCCAGTTTTTGAATGATCGTTCTGAGCAAAAATAACATAAAATCGCAATAGGGAATTATCTCAAAGCAATTCCTTCCCAAGATGCTGATCTTTACCCACAAGTTTGGGGAACGTTTCTAGCCCCCCTTATTAAGGGGGGTAAGCACCGCAGGTGCTGGGGGGATTCGGCGGAAT
>CAZEZQ010000161.1:0-8869 GCA_964516245.1 uncultured bacterium
TGTTCGACACCCAGTTCGTGAGCGGTGGTGTAGGAAATCAAGGCGACGTTATCCCAACAAAGTTTGGTGATGAATTCTGGCAGTTCTTGCAGCCAACCGTTGTTGGCGAAGCGTCCATCGTAGACTTTGGGGTCTTGGGTAAAAACAATTTCCAGGCTTTTGGCTGTCGGTTTTCGTACTCGGGAAAGTTGATCGTTAACGGCGCCGGCGATTTGAGGAACTTGTATCGAAGGAGAGTGAGGGGACCGGGCAGTGTTTTCAACAACACCTTTTTGCAGCGCTTTGTTCCACTTTGTCTCGAAATTATTATCTCCAAATTTCCAGCGGAATGTTTCCCTGGCGATTTCATAGTTATTGGGGTGTTGATTGCCCAATAGCACGGATAAAAATTCTGCAACAGTTTTGCCGCCGTATAGTGGGTACATCAGAGGCTGAATCATGCAGTAGGTTTCGTCATAGCCCCGGCTATCGCCCCAACTTTCAAAAGTATGGGCGCGGGGGATATGCCATTTGCAGAGTTCCGTTGTTTCGTTTTGATAGAGAGAGAGATGTATTGTTGTCGGAACATTTTGGATCAATTCGGCCAACCCAAGGTCAGCGGGAGCGTTATAAGCGGGATTGCCGCCGAGGATCACCAATGTGTCGACTTCTTCATTTTTTAATGTTTGGGCGCATTGTTGGATGGATTTCAAATGGTTGACATCATCATGTTCCAGCGTATAGGAAACAGTTTGACCGTTGCCGCCCAGAAGCGCATTCAAAGCGCAGGCCAGGGCATGAACTGCTGGCGGTTGTTGAGAACCAACTGCGATTACGCATTGGCCGCGATGAGCCACCAAGTCTTTGGCAATGGTTTGAATGAATTTCTGGTGCTGTTCTATCTCTTGAGGTTGATTCAGATTGTTTTGTAATGCGTCGAATTCGGAAGGGATGGTAAACCCGCCCTGGTAGATGATTTCTTTGCTGAGAGCCACGGCGAATGGGAGAATATTGGTGCTTTCGAGCGGCAATCGATGATCGGCCATTGCCCCTGCGTAAGAAAAATTGGATTCGACCGCATAAAGACGGTTGATGTTTTGTTTGAGTGATTGTTTGCGTCCTTGGGTATAATCATGCGCCAATTTCTGCGATGCCGGATGTCTGACAAACAAATCGGCATCCAAACTTAGAATCACTTTGGCTTTATCCAGATGAGGGTGAACCCGTTGGGGAGTTCCAAAAGCGAGGCGTGTACCCTCAAGTTCATTGTCTCTATTAATCGGTTCGTATGTGAATTTGTTTGAATTGGGAAATGTTTGTTGAATTTCATGCATTAAGCGGTGATACGTTGGTGAAGAGGATTGTTCGGTTAGGAACACCAAACCTTTGCCTTTGATTTTTTTGAAATTAGAAAACTGGCTGCTGGCAAATTCAACAAATTCATCCCAACTACGAGTGTAATCTGAGCCATCTTGACGTTGAATAATATCCTGGCTGCGGTCTGGATCATACAATTCCAAAACCAACGCTTGCTGGATCGCCGTGGTTGAGCCTTGGCTGATGGGATGGGATGGATTGCCTTCGACTTTAATGGGACGCCCGTCGTAACTGGTCATCAACAGACCGCTGGCGACACCGCCCATTTCATAAGAAGTCGCAAAGTGTTCCGGTTGCCCGGGAATACGGCCTTCGGGCCGATAGGCGTAGGGGGCGATTTTTTCTTCAGGCCACCAAGGCCAATTTTTGTTGTCGTAGCACCCCGAAAAGCCCGCCAAGGCAAATGAAGCCGCCATAACTTTGAGAAAGTTCCGGCGGGAAGAACCGTCGAGCATCTCGAAGGCGCGGTTGGGGATTTCGCGTTTGACAAATTCGCGAAATTCTTCGGTATCCGCCAACTGGTTTAAACTCCGCCAATACGCTTTTCCCTGGCTGTCGGCCGGCAAATTCTTATTTTTGGTTTTCTTAACTATCGGTGGCATGTGGCACAATCCGTTGAGGGATTTATATTGTGTTTTTCTTGTATACGTTTTCCGACGGCAAACCGGCCTTCGGCCGGCTCCCAATCCATATCGGTGATTTTATCAAGGGGGCGCAGACGTTCGGTTGGATTGCGATGGCATTCCAAACACCACGCCATGACCAACGAGTTTTCTTGCCAAACTTTTTCCATTTTATCAACACGCCCATGGCATTCCACACATCCTACACCCCGCCGTACATGGGCGCTGTGATTGAAATAGGCGAAATCTGGGAGATCATGAACCCGTTTCCACTCCACTGGCAAACCCGTCCCCTGGCTTTGCTTGAGGAGAGCAATTTTGTCGCTATCCGTGCGAATCATGTTGTGGCAGTTCATACAGGTTTGTGTTGGTGGTATGGCAGCATGGCCCGCTTCTTCGACTGTGTTATGGCAATAACGGCAGTCGATGCCAAGTTCACCAGCATGCAGCGCATGGCTGTATTCGATTGGCTGTTTGGGCATATAGCCGACGGCTAGAGTGCTTGGATGCGCCCCGTAATACAACAATGAAAACCCATAAGCAGGGACGGCAATCACAACGATGCCCAAAATGGGTTTAATTAAATTAGTCCACTTAGGAAATATAGCTGATCCCATAGTGCAAATATTTTCATGCAGCAGGTTAAGAAAATAACCTACGAGGGTTAATTGCCAACACCGATTTGTCGAATTTGTGAATTTGTAATGGAGTGTCGTAGATGTATAGGGTAGAAATTTAACCTTCTCCCCCGAGATTTCAAGGCCTATGAAACGAAAAGTAGAGCATATTTATCTATAAAGAAAATTTTAACCAACTTGATCTGTGGATTGAATTTCAAAATATGTTTTACTTGATAAAGTAGTAATGAATTGTTTTTAATTGACTTATTCTTTTTAATCTTATATGATTTGTGAGCTTTTTCTGATATTGTTTCTGGTTGGTATCACAGAAGAAATAATAAAAGTTTTTCTGACTTGAATACAAAAAAAACCATTGTTTTGGCCAATTTGAGCCTATTTATGATGAATACTTTTCGCAGAGCCACACAGGAGTACTCGAATTATCTCACGCAAAGTGAGGGTCATACAGCAAAAACAGTTGAAAATTACCTTCGTGATCTGAATTTATTTTACCGCTATCTTGAGATATCTGGTTATCCATCTTTTACAGATCAAAGTGAAAATGTTGATTTTCCATTGGAGAGTTTGGACCTCTTAGCGGTTCGAGGGTTTATCTCTTATCTCCATGAAAACGGCAATTCTCCACGTTCAATTAACAGGCGCCTTTCCGCATTGCATTCATTTTTTCGCTTTCTGGTTCGGGAGAAGGCGATTGAAAGCAATCCCATGACATCGGTTTCATATTTGAAGCAGAGCAAAAAATTACCAGTTTTTTTGGACCAGGAGCGTGCCCAGAGGTTTGTTGAAGCGCCAACAAATGTGAAATCGGTAGATAAAATTCTAGCCATTCGAGACTGCGCTATATTGGAATTAATGTATGGCACCGGTATGCGGATATCTTCTCTCACCAAATTGAACATAAAGGATCTGGATTTGGAGAGAGGAGCCATACAGATAAAAACCAAGGGAGGGAAAGCGCAGCTTTTGCCTATCAGCCAGCCTGCGGTAAAGTTGATTCAAACTTATTTGCCTGCACGGCGTGAATTGTTGAACCGGCCTAGTAAAAGCCAACTCAAGAAGGCTCCAGAAGCCCTGTTTTTGGGCCGGTTTGGTGAGCGATTAACGCCAAGGGGGGTTCAGTTGCGGTTCAAGAAGTATTCGCTGGCGTTGGGTTTGGGCAATGCAACGCCCCATACACTGCGGCATTCATGCGCTACTCATCTTTTGGAAAACGGGGCGGATTTACGTTTCGTGCAGGATATTTTGGGCCATGCCAGCCTATCGACCACTCAGCAATACACTCATGTGACCATGAGCCAGATTCAGGAGTTGTATAGCCAAACGCACCCAAGATGCAAATAGGCCAGAATTAGGACAATGTGAAAATGTTGTAAATACCTTTGATATTTAGTTCATTAAATGTTTTTTGTTAATCTGTTATAATATAGAAGAGCGAAAAGGGAAAGGGATTCACGGAATTAGTTATGACGATTCGGCAAAAAGTCTTTTTTGGAGCGCAGGTCATAGACGCGCCTTGGTGGGCGTCCCCGCCTACGATAGCAATATATAGTGCAGATTAAATACCCACATTACTGTATACAGTGTGGCCGTTTTCTGGAACGGACTTTTTGCCGGTTCGTCAGTGATGGACAATTTCAAACTCATAAAATCCAAAGGCACATTATACATAAGAAAATAAGATAACTGGAGAGTTCTTAAAATGTCCAAGAAAAGTAATATAAATTTATCAAACGAAATGGAACAAGCGGATATTTCCACAGTCGTAGAAAGACTTCGAGAAGAAGGTTATGATTCAACAACCATTTTAACAAAAATTAGTGAATTGGATAACACTATTTCAAATCAGAATACATGGACCAAAGAAGAAAGAGCCCAACTGTTAATTTCAGGCGCCATGACAGAATCTGAATATCAAGAGGCTTTACGAGATATTAAGAATATGGGGCTTGATCCCAGTGAATTTGAGAAATACAGATCAGACAAAATGTTGAAAGACAAAAGTGAGTGAATAAAGTATTTCTAACTGGCGAGATCATAAATTTTAATTATTCAGTAAGGGAAGGGGCAATTCTTTGAAATTGCCCCTTCAAAAACTATTGAAACATTGCGTTGCGATGTTGATTAGCCGTTTGACGGCTGGTTGTCTTTGCCCATTTCTTTCAACTGTTGCTGTAGCTTTTCAAGTTGTTTGTTTAACTCTTTGCGGGCTTCTTCCATTTTCTCTTCGCTCATCTTTTTCATTTGGCTGTATTGGGTTTCCATCTCTTTGAAGGTTTCGCCGATTTCTTGTTTCGCCTGATTTGAAGCCTCAACCCCTTGTTCCTTCAAATTATTCCACTGCTTTTTCATGTCCTCCATTTGTTGATCGAATTGCTTTTGAAATTCAGCGGCTTCTTGCTGCGCGTAATTGGAAAGCGCGGCAATGGCGTCACTCACTTCTTTTTGTACATCTTCCATGGAGGTTTCTTGCGAAGTTTCCTCTTGTTGTTCTTCTTGCTCTTGTGCACAGCCGAATGTGAAGGCAAGGGCAAATGTTGTGAAAAGTATTGCGAGTTTGTTCATCATAATCAATTTCTCCTTTTGAATGATTTTCGTATCATATTGTATAAGGTATATGTGAGAATAAAGCTTTGGATTGGCAATTTCAGGGAATCCATTAGAAAAAGAATTCACGCGAAGAAATACAATTTGTAACAATATGCCCAAAAGCAATTTCTGACGTGCCGGTAAAAAGTCCGATCAAGAAAACAAAAATAATATATATAGTAATGTAGACATCTTGGTTTTACTATATATTGTTGCAGGCGAGGACGCCTGCGCTCCAAAAAAGACTTTTTGCCGGACCGTCATTTCTGCCATGTCAAATGGTTTTTCATACTCGTGTTTTCATACTTGATCATGATGAAATTGATGAAACAATTCCTCTAACACATCTACTCCATGTTCCCAATTAAAATAATTCAGAGCCCGTTCACGCGCGGCCTTGCCATCTGTATCGCGCCGTTGTGGGTCGTTGATGTATTGCAAAATTCCCTGGGCCAGTGCTTCTGTACTCCCCGGCTTTACAGTGATGCCACAACCTTGCACCATCCAAGGCGCATCGCCCACATGGCTGGCCACAACCGGTTTGCCTGCGGCGAGATATTCGGCGATTTTCAAGGGGCTTTTGGCGCGTGAGGCTTCGTCGTCCTCAAAACAGGCCACGCAGATATCGGCTGCTGCCACCAGGGCGGGGATTTCATGAGCTGGGATGTACCCTAGAATATTGATGGAACGGGATGCGGGGGATGTATGTGCCCTGCGCATTAAATCTTCGAGTTGTTCTCCTCCTCCAGCGAACAAAAATTGTGTCTTCGAATGCTGTTGCAACACAGAGGGAGCCGCTTCAATCAGGCGCTCCGCATGAGCGGCGCCTTCCAACTGGCCGATGTAAAGCACTGTGAGTTTATTTGGATCCAAATGGTAACGTTCATACACCCATTCACAATCTACATTCGGTGCAAAGCGCCCGGTGTTTGCCCCTACAGGCAGATGGCGCATGCAATCTTCGGGGAAACCAAGCTTGAGTGCCCGGCCGTGCAGCGCCTGGCTGGAATAGGTTAGTGTGGCAGCAAACTGGGGGAGATTGCGCTCATACACAGCCAGTTGATAGCGTGACCAAAAACGCTTTTCAACTTTTTGGGCAATGGCGGTTTCGTTGTCATCCCAATCGTAATGCAAGGTTTTTTTTTGCCTGCGAGCTGTCCATAGCAATGGTAAAGAAGCGGCAGCAAAACATTTCTGCAAATGGAGTACGTCTGCATTTTGGGCGAGTTGGTTTAGCAATTTGTAATTATGCCACACATTCTGTTGGCGGGGTTTTAGTTCGTATATCGGTGGATCGCCATCACGGGGCAGGCGTAGTGGCGCATGTTTGGGTTTTTCTCTGCGTGGGAGATGACACAAATGAATTTCATGCCCTCTCTGCTGCAATCCTCTCGCGAGTTCAAATATCCGCACAGTCCAAGGGTCGTACCATAGATCATGTGGATGCACCATGACGATTTTCAAAACCAACCTCACGAATCTGACTTGGCGACAAGGATGGTGTCTTCTACCGCCAGGCCGGTGGTCGAAACGGCATTGCCGCCGCTGACAGAGATTTCCAGCCGATCAAAACCGTCAAAAACGGCCAGCAATTCTCCCCGTTCTTTGTCTCCATACGCTTTGCTGATTCCATCAATTTTTTGTCCGGTGCCGATGATTACCACTTCATTGCCGCTGCAGTTGTTTTGCGCGCACCAGTCATCAAATGTTTCTTTATCCAAATTGGTGACCAGGTTGCCGAAGCGGTCGATGTAGCGAATGCGGCATTCAATGCGGTTTTTCATAACCACCAAAGGATGAAATGGAAGCAATACTGGATCGTTTATGGGTTCTCCCATTTCATCAAGGGAAACCCCTTTGGCCAAATAGGCCGCCACGGGCGAGAAAATATCACGGCCGTGAAAGGTGTTGCTGATTTTGTCTAGCCAATATTTTTCATTGGTGATGTGTACGGTATTGGTGGTTTCACCCGATTCAAACAAATGGGTGAACAACCCGTTATCCGGCCCTACAAAGGTGTGGCCCGCGCTTTCCACCGCAATCACGCGCCGCCGAGTGCCTACGCCGGGATCGACCACACACAAATGGATGGTTCCTTGGGGGAAATATCCATACGACCATTCGTTTAAAAATGCCGCTGCCGAGATCGAAAAAGGCGGGAGATCATGAGAGATGTCAATCAGGCGAACATGGGGGATGATTTGCATCATGACGCCTTTCATGACACCGATAAAGCCGTCGCGTGTGCCGAAGTCGGTTAAAAGAGTAATGGTCGGATTTTCATTCATCATGCTTTTCTCCAAAAAGTTTTGAAACCTATGTATTTCTTTCATTCGTTTGGGTGTTCTTTTCCTTCATTTAACAACCGGGGTTGTTCGCCCGCTACGGGGAGTGTCATGACAATTTGCGTGCCTTTGCCCAATTCGCTATGGGCTTCGAGTTCACCGCCGTGTTCGCGAATGATCCGGTCGACAATCATTAATCCCAAACCAGTACCCCGAGATTTTTTGGTGAAATAAGGTTCGAAGATGTGTGGCAGATCGCTGGGCTCGATCCCTTTGCCGGTATCGGCGACTGCGAGCGTTACGGCATCGGGCTTGCGGGCCATCCGAATTACCATATCGCGCTTGATCGGTTGCTCAGATTGTTCATCGTGCTCGACAATGGCTTCGATGGCGTTGCGCAAAATGTTAATGAACGCTTGTTTGAATTGCGTTTCATCAGCCTTGATGAGCGGCCACGACTCTTCTTCGCGCAGGGATACGCGAATTTCATTTTCACGAAATTCCGGCTCCAGCAGAGAAAGCGTATCGGTGACCAGTTTGTTGAGTGGCTGCAATTTTAATTGAGGCTGCGATGGCCGTACAGCCGTAAGGAAGGTTTCGATGACATCATTCAGCCGTTTGATTTCATTCTCAAAAATCCCTAGGGTTTCGTTGATGTCTTCATCATCGATACCATTTTTTTTGATGTACCGTTTTAATAATTGAAGGTGAATGGACAAAGAATTGAGGGGATTGCGAATCTCGTGCGAAACCCCCGCGCTCATGGTGGTGAGGGCGGCCAGTTTTTCGGCTTCGCGCAACCGGCGCTCTTGTTCTTTGCTTTCGGTTTCATCGATGAAGAGAAACAAGGTTCCGTGCCGCACCCCGCGGTTGTGAAGCGGGATTGTATTTACCTCCAAATAGCGATGTTCACCTTCCATTTCAATTTCATATTCTTGTTCCAGTAAAGGATCGTTGCTGGCGGTCCCTTTTTCGCAAATCATCAAAAGTTTTTTGTTGTCGATAATTTTGTGTAATGGAATCAGCGGCGCCGTGGGCCCGTCTCCCAAATCGAGGATGCTGCGGGCGGATTGATTGATCAGCACCACGTTTTCCCTGTCGTCGGTCACGATCATGCCCTCGATCATGCTGTCGAAGATTAACACCATCAAATCGCGCTCTTGCGCGATCTCGACCATGTAATCGACAATTTGTTCTTTATCGACCTTGTCCGCCCGTTCCATCAGGCGGTTGAGAAATCCACTTTTCATCGCTTGTACTCACGTTGTTTTTGCATAGAGTGGTAATGTTCTGGTTGAAAGTCAACACAGTGAAATGCCTTTTCGAATGTTTGTTTCAGAAAAAAACAAGATATAATTTGAATATAAAATGAAAGTGG
>CAZEZQ010000162.1:0-8859 GCA_964516245.1 uncultured bacterium
ATCAACATACTCAAACGGGCCGGATACATGAAACTGCCCATGCGCGAAATCCTTACGCAAGAAGACACTCAAGAAAACACAAATTACTCACATTTGGATGATACAGAGATCAAGCCGTTGGATACCATCAAACAAGAATATGCCCAAAAAGCCTTCCAACTGTCCCAGCAAAATTACACCCAATGCGCCAAGAAATTGGGGATTACGGTGAATACGTTGAAAAAGTTGCTTCATGAACAAAGAGAGTGATATTCCATGAATTTAATGGATAGGATCACAAGTTTATATCCACCACACCTGATGATTATTTCAGAGGATTGTCCAAAATATGGCCTATATCAACAATATACAATTGACGGCCTAGATCCTCGTGGCTGGCATCGATTGAAATTGTCCTGCCATCCCGGCTGCTGCGGGCATGAAGATCGATTCGGAAAATCTTTTTCGGTGCTTTCGATTTCAACTTAGCGAGAGGAACGAATTGTTTTGTGGGTTGATGAAACAAAAAGAGATGCTGCACCCCTTCCAATTCATAGGTGTCACCCAATATCCAATCGCTGTAAGGTTCGGGTAGAAAAGTGGGATCGATATTTGCCTTTACATCGGCCAAGGGTTCACCAATCTCTCCGGAACCGTCATCTTTGATGAAGGCAAAATAGCGTCCTTCAAATAAGGTGGTGTCGTCTTTCCAAACATGATGGCTGGGATTGTCATAGAAATAGCGGACATCTTGGCCATCTGCCGAGAGCGACCACCCTGAAACATGGCGAGGGCGATCCAGGTTTCGCAGGAAGACGATAAAACGAGTGCCAGAGGGGTTCCATCCTTCGCGGAAAAAATAAAGTGGGAAGGTTGAATCGTATCCGTTGGGAAATGCGATTTCTTTCATTCGTTTCAAGGCTGATGAGAAACTCGGTTTCACCGGTGTCCATATTCATTTTCTCAATGCCGGATTCGGCGGGAGCCAATTGATCGCCATAAGGATCAGGGATGCCGACATACGATGTCCCGGCATGTTTCATACGGGCAAAATCGTGCGTGAGTGCATATTTCCCATCATCCGAAATATCATAAATCGCACGTGGAAGCGTACGCCGCATCCCGGTTTTGAAATGATAGGTACGGCATACGAAATGAGTGTCATCGTCAGAGCGGTCGTTCCACACAATTTCATGTGAGTTGGGTCGCCATTGCAACCGGCATACTTGCTGCCAATTCCATGCTGTGGTCTCTCCAATCTTAGTCCATTTGTTTCTATCTTGTAGATCGAAGTACCCAATTTCACCGCGGTCAGTGGGCTCCACTTCACGTTCCTGAAAATGTATTTTCATTCCCAACATATAACGGTCCGTGGGATCGAATTGTTGTTCGTCGTAAAACCAAAAGCCCGTGTAGGCGGGATTTTCTTTTGTTCCGGGATCAGAAATGCGGATAATGTTTTGATAGTGAAAGGCATTCCCGTTAACCAGCTCCTCCCAGGTTGAGCAGGTAGAATATTCTTGAGCTTTCGCGGAAATAGAAGCGATCAAAAAGATAACAGTCCAGATTCTCATGATAAATCTCCTTTTTGAGATTTATCTTGCACATTTAGATAATCATTCATAGTGATTTTCCATGAAATGGCTACTTTGCTAGTAAGTCACAAGTAAACTAATCAAAATCTAATACCCACTTATCAGAATTTGATTGCTACCGATAGATATGCGAAATTACACACTCCGTAATTAATTCTTTATAACTTGTAAAGAATTAACCACATCCATTTCGATTTCTAAATCCAACACATTTTGGCATCACGCTTGATATATACCAGGCTGACAGCACCAAACTCAGGAGGGTAAGACGATGGCGATTGATGGAAAACGGTTTCTGAAAGTGAGCAAAGCCCACTGCCTGGTCATTGGGCAACATGCCCTGGATCGCATCCGTGAGAAGACCGGTTCATGGGTATCGATACGGGACGCCTACCGCTGGTTCGAAGAAGGAACCCAGTTGACCCATGAAGAACTGCGCCAAATGGTGTTCCGCCCGGCTTATATCTCACGAAAAAAGCATGGTGTAGATTCTTGGTATTTCAAACTGAAATCCGCAGGGATGAATCTCATCGCCGTGCTGCAGCCGGGTGAAGAACCCGGAGATGTGGAGTGGGTGACCACCTACGCGCTCAACCGGCAAAGATAGGTCCGCCGTTATCAATATTACAAATACATGGTTTCATAGGAGGAACTCTTGAACATCTCCAACTATGTGAGAAACCCATCTGTGATGGTGTTGAGTTCATGATCGACTACTCTACTCAAACTGGTACTGGTGATTATTATCAAGATGCGGTGTGTCATCTGTCGGCGTTTGCGGTGGAGTGATATACTATTAGTTGAATTAAAATTAAGTATATGTTAAAAACGATTTGAAATTGATGTATCAAAGATGAATTATAACTTTAAGTTTTTAGAATAATTCAATTGAAAGCGAAATATTTGAGGGTTCTACTATGTTAAACGAGCAATCTACAATTAAGGATATAATTAATTTTAATCATTTCTCTATAGTAGATATCCAGAGAATCGAAAAACGTGATCCCATTTATGCCAGCATTGATTCATTGAATTTATCGGATACGACGAAAAAGATATTTTCTCAACGATATCCGCATGGTTTGTACCTGCATCAGAGTCAATCAATTCTTGATTTTCAAAGAGGTAATAATGTTTGTATTTCAACTAGCACTGCTTCTGGGAAAAGCCTTATATTTTATATGAATGCTATAGAATCACTGGTAAAAAATCCACATAAAAAAATTCTTGCGATATATCCATTAAAAGCTTTAGGATATGAACAGGAACAAAGATGGCAAGAAATTCTGTCTGAATTAGGGAACCATAATTTTATTGTTGGTCGAATAGATGGTAACGTCACACAATCAAGTCGGATGGACATTCTAAAACAATCTAGTGTTCTAGTAATGACTCCGGATATAATTCATGCATGGTTATTTAGGAATATTGGAAATCCAACGGTTATAGAATTCTTGAATAATTTAGAAATAATTATAGTTGATGAGATCCACAATTATTCAGGTGTATTTGGAAGCAATTCTGCATTTCTTTTTAGAAGATTAAATCATTTTTTAACATTATTAGATGTTAAATTCCAATATATAACTTCCTCAGCAACTATACATGAACCAGATAAACATTTAATGAATCTTTTTGGCTTGCCATTCAGTGTGATTGGTAAGGAATATGATACTTCACCAAAGCACCAAGTTGATATGTACTTAATAGATCCACCTGATGAAGATCTATTAACTCGAATATCAAAATTACTCCAACATATCTCACAATCGACCAAACATAAATTTATTACTTTTGTAGATAGTCGTAAACAAACTGAGAATATAGCATCAATTTTATATAGACAACAAAAACAACAAATTGATAAGGAACTGACTTCGCTAAAGTTAGTAGAAGAAATTGATTCATTAGACAATATAGAGATTTTACCATATCGTGCAGGTTATGAGGATGAAGACCGTTGGAAAATACAGCAACGTTTGATGAGCGGTGCTCTTTCTGGTGTTATTAGTACAAGTGCACTTGAACTTGGTATAGATGTACCACACTTGTCAATTGCAGTTCTAGTAGGAGTACCAAACTCTGCAACAAGTTTTTATCAACGAATTGGGAGAATAGGAAGAAACCAGGAAGGAATTGTTTTAATAATAAATGATAATAGCATTACCTCACAATCGATTTTTAGAAGACCTCAAAATTTAATGAAACTCCCATTGAATGAAAGTGCTTTATATCTTGAAAATGAATTTATTCAGTATATCCATGCAATGTGTTTATGTAAAAGCGATGGAGAACATCACAAAATAAAACAATATCTAAATATTCCAGAAGATGAGCCATTTCAAAGCAAGATACATTGGTCAATGGGATTTAGTAAGTTATGTGAAAAAGAGGAGTCTGGTTCAATACCAGAAAACTTGCAACAATGGAAATCTTTAAGTGGGGATTCTCCTAATACTACATTCCCTCTAAGAGATATTGGACAACAATATCGTATACGTTTGAATAACCTGGGTGATTACGAATACAAAGGAGAACTAACCTTTTCTCAAGTCATGCGAGAAGCTTACCCTTGTGGTATTTATTATTACGCTACAAAACCTTACCGAGTCGTAAAGGTGAATACAAAAGAACATATTGTCGAGGTACGCCCTGAAAGTCAATATTTCACAAAGCCAATAAAAATTCCGACTCAGATTTATCCCAATCTTGATAATTCACGAATAAAAACAAGTTTGAGATGGGGAGATTTGGTCATAATTGAATGCGATTTACAAATCCGAGAAATTATCAAAGGATATACTGAAATAAGAGGGGCGAAAAAGATTAAATATGATTATCCAATTAATGGTGTTAATTCTTTATTCTTTAAACAAGATTCATTTACAAGGCTATTCTTTACAACAGGTATAGTTATATTTTCGAATTTATTTAGAAATCCAAATTTTCAATTCACATTATTTTCAGAAATACTTTATGAATCCTTTTTATTGACAATACCGTATGATAGGAATGATTTAAGTTGTGGATATGGAACATTAAAGCGAGAGAAAGAATGTCTTGAAAAGAATAGTCCCTTTATTTGTTTATTTGATCAAACGTACGGAAGCTTACGATTGTCTTCGCGTCTATTAGATGAAAAAATTTTTTATATGGTTATTAAGAAAATGATTGAACTTTCAACTGGTATATTCGGTGATGTTGTCAACTACAATACGCAAGAAATAATATACAATATTTACAATTCATTGTCGTCTGAAAGAGAGGAGAATATTTTTCAGGAACAAGATGAAATAGTTTTAAACTATGAACTTATAAAAATTATTGCAATTGGATCCAAAGGGTTAAATAGGCAAAGCAACAATCGAGAATTTATTGTTGAAAAATTTTTTCATCATCCTCGATATGGTTATATCTATCAGGGAAGCTACACCTCATGGGATCAAGGGAACAAAGGTGTAATTAGTATTGAAATGGATGACCTCATAGAAATCCCAGGTGTAACCAAATGGGCAACTTTTAATCCAGATACAATGGAAATAAATGAATTGTAGATCAATTTCTTTAGGATGGATTGATGATTAAATACGTTTATCTTTGAATTAAGAACAAATGAGCAATAATGCATGGAGGTGCAAAATTCAAAATACATAGGACCGAAAAACCACAATGGTGGCAACCAAATATTCAGCAACCTTAACGGGAAACCCATTTTTATTGTTTGAAACGCGAGAAGTGGCGCGTCTGATGCGAGTGGAGAGAGACCCAAAGAAATTGATGCAGGAGATCATTGAATCGAATCTATTTCAATACAAAAACACGAAGAGTATTCCCAAACGCTTCAATGCCATATACAAGCGAATCAACTCTTTAGATGATTCGATACTCGATTCACTAGCCAATGGATCGGTTCTAGAAGCAAAAATCGTGAATCTACTTACGATTTCACAAGAGGATCGGTTGTTTCGTGAGTTTCTTGCTGAAATCGTTTGCGAACGGATTCATTCGCATGACCCAAAACTGAATGAGAAAGACTTTGATCGGTTTTTTGAATACAAGCGTGAAACCATTCCCGAAGTGGAAAAGTGGACCGAAAAAACCATTCGAAAATTGATTCAAGTGTATATCCAGATTCTTAATCATTCTGGTTTGATAGATGATCGAAATAACAAGGTGTTGCAGAAGACGTTTGTATCGGATGAGTTCAAACAAAAGTTGAAGAGGACGTTTCAACCGGAACTGGTCAATTGCATTGTTGGATAAGGGATAGGAAGTATGAACATTCAGGAAAAACTCGACATGATTCTCCCCAAAATCCAAGATCCTGTTTTTCTATCCAATAAAGGATTGGGGAACGAAATTGGATTTTACATTTTTGATTATGACCCAAAAGATGAGCTGTATGTTCGAGACCATGTTCATTTTTTGATCCAAAAACTCAATAGTCCATCGATCGACATTAAAACCATCGAAATTGATTTGTATGAACTCATTTTAGACATTCTCGATAAAAGAAACATATTGGAGAAGATTCCACCGGATGAAAAGAAATTAGGATTTGAAACGGTGATGAAGCGATTGAAACCCGTGCTCAAGCCCGATGCCTTTGTAGAGATCATTCAGGAGCGGATCACGAATGACATTCAGGTGATCTTTCTAACGGGAGTAGGAAAATCGTATCCATTGCTGCGTTCGCATACCGTTTTGAATAACCTACATAGTGTGATCAGCAAGCAACCATTGCTGATGTTTTTCCCCGGTGAATACGATCAGCGGGAATTGAAGTTGTTCAAACAGTTCAAAGACGACAATTACTATCGCGCCTTTAAGTTTATCGATTAGTGGAGAATCAATCATGAAACTCTTCGACATGTTCAAAAAGCCTATTGATCGCGACATCAAAGGGGTGATCACCATCGGTCAAGAACAAGAAGATGAGATTCAGCAAGAACTTTCTGAATATGTGGTCACTCATGAACTGGACCGCCATTTTCATGATTTCTACGAATCGTTCACCAAATCGCTTGATTCTCCAACCGACCGGATGGGGGTTTGGATCTCCGGTTTCTTTGGATCAGGGAAATCTCACTTTTTGAAGATCCTCTCGTATCTTTTGGAAAACCGCGAGGTCAAAGGAAGCAAAGCGTTGGATTATTTCAAAGATAAGATTGATGATCCCATGCTGTATGGCGATATGTCTCGCTCTGTCGAAAAGGGGGATTTGGAAGTCATTATATTCAATATCGATTCCAAATCGTCATCGGATAGCAAATCGAAAAAAGAGGCCATTGTTGATGTGTTCTATAAGGTGTTCAACGAACATCAAGGTTTTAGTGGCGAGATACCCTGGCTTGCCGAGATGGAGCGCATCATGCAAAAACAGGGGACTTATGATGCCTTCAAACAAGCCTATGCAGAACTTGCCGATCAGCCTTGGGAAAAAGGTCGCGATATCTTTTATTACGATCGGGACAACATAGTTGAGGCGCTTTCGAAAGCGGCTGGGATGTCAAAAGAATCGGCGAGCAAATGGTTTGATGATGGAGAGAAAAGTTACAGCCTGAGCATCGAAAAGTTTTGCAAGAATGTGAAAGAATACTGCGATGCCAAAGGACCCAAACATAAAGTGCTCTTTTTTGTGGATGAGGTGGGTCAGTATATAGGTGATGACACCAATTTGATGTTGAACTTGCAAACGGTCACTGAAGATTTGGGCAAATTGCTACAAGGACGTGCATGGATCGTGGTCACTTCACAAGAAGCCATTGATTCTATAACCAAAGTCAAAGGTGATGATTTTTCAAAAATTATGGGAAGGTTTTATCCTCCACTAAATTTGTCTTCAACAAATACAGATGAAGTAATAAAAAAACGTCTACTATCCAAAACTGAAGTTGCTGAAAATACCCTCAAAGCTTTTTATAGCGAAAAGAATGCAATCATTAAAAACTTGATTTCTTTTTCTTCAGGGACGGCGGAAATGAAATCATTCTCTTCTGATACTGATTTTATTGATAATTACCCATTTATCCCTTATCAATTTACATTATTACAAAAAGTGTTTGAACAAATTAGACGTATGGGGGCAACAGGGAAACACCTTTCTGAAGGTGAGCGTTCAATGCTTAGCGCCTTCCAAGATGCTGCGATTAGTATTCAAAATTGTGAAGAAGGTACATTGGTTCCCTTATATAATTTTTATAATGCTTTGGAAGCGTTTTTGGATGGCAAAATTCGACGTGTAATTTCTCAAGCCAATGATAATTCTAATCTACAACCACAAGATATCGACATATTAAAAATTCTCTTCATGATCAAATATGTGAAAGAGGTTCGACCCAATGTTGAAAATCTGACTACCCTTTCGCTCGACCATGTGGATACCGACAAAATTGAGCTCAAAAAGCGTATCAACGATTCGCTGCTGCGGTTAAAACGAGAAACGCTCATCAACCAAAATGGGGATGAATATTACTTTCTCACCCATGAAGAGCAGGATGTCAATCGTGAGATTAAGCAGGTTGAAATCGATGAATCAGAGATTTCTGATATGCTTACCGAAGTGGTGTTTGATGATATTTATCGAGACAACAAATTCAAATATACCAACAATCGACCGTTTGGGTTTAACAAAAAGGTGGATACCCATTTTCGAGGTACACCAAACAATGAGCTCACCTGCTGGATTGTCACACCCAATCACGACTGGTATGACTTTGACAAAACCACCCTGGCTGCTAAAACCATCGAGCCGGGTTCTGACTGTTGCGTGATGCTGCGGCTGCCTGCTTGTGACCATGTATTGGATGAGATTCGAACGGTGAAGCAAACCGAAAAATACCTTCGGCAAAAGAATTCGATGAGCAATACCGAATCTTTGAAGAAGATATTGAGCAACAAAAGTTATGAGGTGAATCAAGCCAACCAGCGTATTCTCTCCCAAATGGAAGAAGCGGTAAAAGAAGCCGAAATTTTTTGCGGTGGGCAAGAGGTGAAATATACCGGCAAAACCGCCAAAGAGGTGATGGAGTTTGCGCTGGAAAGTTTGGTGCAGAATGTCTACAAATATTTTGAATACATCACTCATCCGATTAACAGTCCAGATGAAATAAAACGGATTCTTGAAGCAAATGATATTGAAGAAAATACATTTTTCGAAGTAGGAAGTAACCGTTTGGCGTTAGATGAAGTGGAGCGTTTTGTTGAATCTGAACATAAGATGAACCACAAAATTACCCTCAAAACCTTGCAAAACAAATTCACTCGTGCCCCCTATGGGTGGAGC
>CAZEZQ010000163.1:0-8853 GCA_964516245.1 uncultured bacterium
CAAAAATAAAGTGAAATACCAAAAATTGAAACCATATTGAAGCGTTTACACGTTCTTTAGATTCTTACACGTGTAGTGTAAGAAAATGTTTTCAGAATGGTATTATGTACAGTGAAATCAGCATTCGGGGCAGACACGGGGGTCTGCCCCTACAATGGTATTATTTCATTTGTGATTTTATTTTATGCTCATTTATAAACCACTCCGGGGAGCAAATAAAATGATACCACTGCCAATTAGGCAAATGATCATACCTGTAATGTCCCAAATATCGGGCACTTTCTTTTCGATCAACCATAACCAGAAAATTGACGCAGTAATATAAATCCCTCCATAGGCGGCATAGGCGCGTCCTGCGAATTCGCTTTCAATGCGTGTGAGAAATAAGGCAAAAGCAATCAGGCTTATCATTCCTGGAACGAGAACCCATGCAGAACCTTGGTTCCGCAGCCAATGCCAAAAAGCGAAACATCCGGCAATTTCAGCGATCGCTGCACATACAAAGAAAAAACAGGTATTCAATATCATATTTATCCTTTTATTACATGATGATTTCACTTCCCCACGGTTATAAAACCGTAATAGGTCAGTGATCTGAAATAATTCCCCTCCCAAGAATAGGAGGAGTTAGGGGAGGGTGAAAGGATATGAAGAGCAAAACTCTTAACCTCCTCCTAACCCAATGTCATTAACTTAAGCGGGAGGGCGAGGCTCCTGCCGAGCCGGTTACTTGTTCAAGCGGCTCATCAGGAGATTCGCCTTCCTCATTCAATATCCAATTTGATCTTAAGTTATTGACATTGACTCCTAGCCTCCACGCCACGGCGCGCAGGCCCCATTTCATTGGGGGAGGAATGTAAGATAATCCGGCAAAAGTCTTTTTTGGAGCGCAGGCGTCCTCGCCTGCAACAACATAAAGTGCAGATTAGATACCCATGTTACTATATATTGTGTGGCCGTTTGATGGATCGGACTTTTTGCCGGTTCGTCATGAAAAGACTATTCAATTTTTTTTAGTTCACTTCATATTACTGACCAGTTACATAAAACCAAGGAGAGGACAATAGCGGGAAAGATGCAATTTGCAATGAATGCGATTGGAGCCTTCGATATGCTGGAAGACAGGTACTCGCTGGTCCATTTCATCTGCTTCAACCATTCGGCAAACCGACAATTTGGGGAAGGATTTCACCTGAGGGGCCGCGCAAATGCAAATCGGCCACTTGAGTTACATCGGTTTCTCCGATATTGATTTCAATCAGTGCCTGGCGTACACCACGGCCACGAAGAATCCATTCTTGGATGTAGGGAAAACTCGCCTCAGTACCTACCACCAGAACAATATCGACTTCGCCATCGCTTAAAAATTGTTCGGTTTGCAATACGGCGTCTTCGTTGATCAATTCACCGAACCAAACCACATTGGGGCGTTCAGGCGCTCCGGTTTTGGGATTTCGGGGCGGCAACTCTTCTAGAGGCGCCTCGAACAATTCGCGCACTTTTCCAGTTTTTGTGCAGCGTACTTCCCATATTCTTCCGTGAATATGGGCCAATTGATGTGAACCGGCTTTTTCGTGCAAATCGTCTACGTTTTGGGTCAGCAAAAAGAAACGCTCCACCTTCTTTTCTAGTTCTGCTAAGGCATAATGGCCGGGGTTGGGAGCTAAGTCTTTTAATTCAGTACGCCTCTGATCATACCATTTCCATACAGATTCGGGATCGCGTTGAAAGGCTTCGGGGGTGGCGACTTTCATAGGGTCCACTTTGTTCCACAAGCCGCCGGGGCTGCGAAAGGTGGGCACTCCACTTTCGGCGGAGATCCCGGCACCTGTAATCACAAAAATGCTCCATGCTTGATCCAATAAGGCTTTGGCTTTTTGAATGTTATCGTGCAAGTCATTCATGATCATGAGTCAATTTTTCAATTTGATTTCAAAGGACGCCGGTAACAAATGCCAACATCAGCGCCACGGTTCCCCCAATGAAGGTATTCAACACGTTCATCCATTCGTTGTTGACTTCGAGACCATCTTCGGTCCAAAGGCTGCCAATGTATGATTCCATGTAAAAACCAACCCAGCCGCCAACGATAACCGCCGGCACCGCCAATATAGAGAGGGATGAAATCATCCATGCGGCAAAAGCGAAAACAACCGTGGATGCCATCCCCCACATTGTACCTTCTAAAGAAATGGCGCCCACAGTGCCAGGGGGAACGCGTCGAAACGACGTGGGCAGAAACGGATCTTTGCCAAACACCTGGCCCAGTTCGCTGGATACCGTATCGCTCAATGCCGTAGCGAGCACAGCGCAATAAAAAATGATAAGATGGTGATCCATCCCGTCGGTCATTCCGAGCAAGATCGCAGCCAGCAAAGCCAAAATTCCATTGGCGAAAGCATGGTTCGCGCCCCGTTTCCCCTTGTTTTCCTGGGCGATGCCTAAAATTTGTTTGTCTTCATAACCCACTTTGGTGGCTAAACTCGCCAATACGAAAAAGAGGACAAGCAGAATATACAAGTTGGTTCCGCCCATAGCCAAAATAAACGTACCGATTAGAAAGCCTGAAACAGCGCCCGTGGTGTTGATTAAATGGAGCCACCAGGCCAAGGCTGCAATGCCGAAGTTGACGAATAAGGCGATGCCCCACCAACCCCCAGAGATTGTTTGGGGGGATAATTGCAGGTTTACATCCCACATCAGAGCCAAGAATGCTCCGGAGGTAAGCCCGACGACGATGTTGTCATCCCAGGGCAGGGGGAGAGATTCGTATATGGCAGAGATCACAGAAGCGCAAAACGCCACAAAAAAAACATGTTTCATCGTGGGGTAGGGTCCGATCCAGCACATAAACAAGACAGCGCCGAGGGTGGCCATCAGAACAAAGCCGAGTGTTCCACCAAAAGTTTTGTTTGGATGCCAGGGCAGGGAGGTAATACGCCAAGTGCGTCCGAATAAAGAGGAAAAGCCGTCTCCAAACGCCAGAATGGCCCATGCGCCACCGGCAAAGATGAGATTGTCGGCAAAGAGCAGGATAAGAACCGAAACCATCAGCGGATACACCGCGATCCCTTGCATTAGGCTTTCTTTTTGGCGAAACAGGCTGGGGGCGTATTTGGGCAATAGCAATATATTGTGGATGAAAGAACTAAATGCAAGCAAAAACGCCCATGAAGCGGGCAGATACGCCAACGTCAATGCAAACAGCACCACAGAAACATGAATCAACTGGCGAGTGTTTTCCCGTAAGGCTCTCATGTTTGATTAACTTTCATGGACGAATGGTTCTCGCTTCCAATCCCTGGGTATAATATTCGACCGAAGGGAAAATGTTATATCGCAAACAAAATTCGTGGTACTCTTCCAACCGCTGTTCTTGTTTTGGATTGCCCTGTGTGGCGCGCAGCATCAAATTTTTGGGGGTGTCTTCGGTTGATACAAACTCGCCTGCCGTTACTGTATATCCATTGCCTTCCAGATACAACGAACGGGCCATATCGGTGAGCAAATCGCCGAACCGTTGAGTAAAGATCCCGTGCTTTTTTATGGGGTAATAGGGTACACCATCCAGCTGCCTGGCGATCTCTTGCTGGCAGCAAGGGACAACGACGATGTTGCGCGCTTCATTGGCGATCCCTTGTGCGATGGCTTCATCCGTTGCCGTATCACAGGCGTGTAAACTCACAAGTAAATCCATACGTTCCGGCAGTTCCGCTTCCAAAATCGAAGAGCACTGAAATTTCATTTCACTCAGGCCAAGCGCATTGGCTTGCTTGCGGCAATTTTGAATCAATTTTTCGGTTTCATCCACCCCGACGAAATTGGCCTTGCATTGAAGAACTTTGCGTAGGTACCAGAATAACACAAATCCCAAATAACTTTGACCACAGCCGCAATCCAACAACGTAAAGGGTTTTCCGGTTGAGTTTTTCAAAATGGGGATCAGGAGATCCAAAAAATGATTGACCTGTTTGAATTTTTTGCGCATGGGGGCTTTGATTTCGCCCTGTTCGGTCATCAATCCGATCGTTTTGAGTAGGGGGGCGGAATGAGCGGGATCCAGGTGAGTGGCTTTGCCGATGGCCCAAAGGGGGTGGGCCAAATTTTGTTCGACTTTTTTTTCGCTGGAGCGCTGCAGTTTCCCCTGTTGGAATTGTATTCGTTCAACTGCAGCGCCACGGTCTACGACCAATGTATTTTCTTCATGGCGAAGAGAATCCACTAGCCTTTCGATCAGTTCTTCTTTTGAAAGGTGTTTCGACTTTTTTTCTTGAGGAAATTCGCACAGGTATTTCATATTTTCCGATTCTAAGGCTGCATTCAGAACCGGAGAGCGACCGCCGGAACATTCTATCGAGAGTGAGAAAGGTTGTTTGTCTTGTTGGAATAAGTTTGAAATAATAGAGCGTAGTAATGTTTGTTGTAAATCTGAAAGTGGTTTCTCCATAATGTATGAGTGTGTCACTCTTGACTGTCTTTTTGAGTTAAGTCGTGGTCGTTCCAAATTAACGGGACGAATACACAGGGGATCAAATAATTGTTGTGATATCCACTTTTGGTTTTTGTAATGAGGGTCAAGGTTTGCATTTGAGACTCACCAAGTGGAATCAGCATGGATCCCCCTTCCGCCAATTGATCGAGCAAGGCTTTGGGGGCTTTTCGTGAAGCGGCGGTAACGAGAATTTTGTCGAATGGGCTTTTGTCTTGCCAATCCAATAGGCTGTCACTGGTTTTTGTATATACATTGCTCAAACCCATCCAATGCAAAGTGCGTTCAGCGTTTGCGGTAAGGGTGTAATGCCGTTCTAATGTGTATACTTCACTGCATAAATGCGACAAAATGGCGGCTTGATACCCCGAACCGGTGCCGATTTCCAAGACTTTGTCTGTCGATTGGCAGTTCAATTGCTCGGTCATATACGCCACCATATAGGGTTGAGAGATGGTGGCCCGGTCTTCAGGCAAAGCAAGGGGTTTATCTTGATAGGCTTCTTGCTGGAGTTCGCTGGGGACAAAATAGTGCCGTGGCACCCTCTGCATGGCTTCTAAAATTCGAGGGTTGTTTATACCTCGAGCCACGATTTGATTTTGCAGCATATCCAACAGATCTTTTTCATATTCTGTGAGTGACATAAGGCTCGTTTCCTCATAGTTCTAAATGTATACTAACCAAGGGGATAGCACTTGTAAACAACCGTATTTCCGTTTTTGTTTTGGAGAAAGTATCCATTCTTATGAAACAAAAAAAAACAATGGGATTGATACTTCTAATCCTTGGTTTTTCATATTATATCACTGAATCTGTAAAATCGGGTTTATGGTTTCCCAATCAGAACGACTTCTTTCATCTTTATATTGCTGGATTTCTTGCTCAACGTGGGGAAAATTTCTTTGACATTAACTTGATTCGGGATGCTTTACAAATCCTTCAGCTTCCACGAGCCAATCCGTTTGTTTATCCACCGTTTTTCGCCATATTGCTCATCCCACTGAGTTGGCTTCCAATAGCGCAGGCGTGGCTCTTTTTTTTGGTGCTCAGCCATGCCGCTTTTTTTGCGGCGCTGAATCTATTGGTTAAAATATTATGTCCGCATGATGATCCCCCGGTTTTTTGGTGGGGGATATTGGTGGCATTTAGCGCTTGTTTTGTGCCTCTTTTTAAGACGTATTCTCCTGGGCAGGTGAATACATTTTTTTTATTGATTATTACTGGCAGTTGGTTTGCATTTTATCAAGGCAATAAATATCTCACGGGTTTTTTGTTGGGATTGGGTGCGGCTATCAAGGTTTCACCCATTTTCTTGCTCGTATATTTTGCTTACAAAAGCCAGTGGCGGGTTGTGGTGATGGGGTTGGCAGCCGTTCTTGTGAGTGTGATGGTTTCATGGGCGGTATTGGGGGGTGAAGTTCACCAAAGTTTCTTGAAGATGGTGGATGAAATGTCGTATGGCAGTTCCACCTGGGCAGAGGTGGGGATGCATTACCATGTCGAACCGCACAACCAAGCCCCATCCGCATTGTGGTACCGGTTGTTCACACACAATCCTTCAACGATAGGTATAGCCGATTTTCCGCTTTTGGCCAAAATACTGTCGTATCTGACTGCGTTGGCTGTAGTAGCTATTTTGTTGTGGAGAACGAAACGCGGTAATTCTCCGGCAATAACTGAATATTCTCTTTGGAGCATCGGAATGCTGTTGATCCCCAGTTTGATGTGGGATCATTATTTGACACAAATGTTATTCGCTATAGCGGTGGCATTGGTGGTTGCCCAGAGAGAGCAGGCAAAAGGGATTGTCATTTTGGCAATAGGATTGACGCTTATGGCGATTCCCTATCATTACGATATACCACTTTTTAAGAATGGATTTATGACTTTGTTGATGGCGATTCGGCTTTACGGGCTGCTTGTTTTGGCTCGGTTTCTTATACACAATCAACATGTGGATCCAATCCAAGAGAAATAGTTCAAGAGAAATAGTTCAAGAGAAATAGTTCAAGAGAAATAGTTCAAGAGAAATAGTTGGTGGATCAATTCGTAAGAGGATAAAAAAGTACATGTGGAGAGAATCATGGAAAAAATTAACCGCATAACCATTATCACTTCGGCGGTTTTGTTATTATTGTTCGGGATATTCTTGGGAAAAAACTACCGTGATGTTCCCGTATGGATATTTGGGTGGGAACCTCAATTGCCATTGATCGTTATCGCCCTGGGCAGTTTTCTACTCGGTGTTTTGTGTGCCTGGCTTATGATGGTTTGGCACCGGAAAAAGACAGATGATCTATAATTTAGACCGTTTCTGCTTTCATTTGTTCAAGCGCGTCATCCACATTATCGTACAATTTGAAAACCGTATCCAAATTGCTGGTTTCAAAAACCTTTCGCACATGGGGGTTCAGATTGGCAAAAGCGATTTTTCCCTCTTTGAAAGATTTGTGCGCCTTCAAAAATGTGGAAAGCGCATGGGAGTTTAAGCTATCCATCTTTGCACAATCGACAACCACTTTGTGTTTGCCGTCTTTTGCAATGCGATGTAGAGCAGACCGCAAAGTTGATTCGTCATTAAATGAAATCGTTCCCGTAATCGTGAGTAGGGCAACATCACCCACATTTTTCTTCTGTAATTGCATTTCCTCCACCTCGATAAAAAAGCAATGAATTTTATATCTCTGACTTCCTTCTAACTCTCAGCTTATTTCATCATGAATTTACCATCCATGCAATCTGTTTCATCCATTTTTCAAGCAATTTGAATAGGAGAGGTAAAAAGTAAAAGGGGTGGCTGAGCACCCCCTTTTTATTAATAGGTATCTATTGCCTAATTAAAGTTTTCCTACATTTGGAGCCGCCAAGCGGGTTGCAAGGGGCAACGGTCCCATCAAGGGGAGCACATAGCGGCGAAACTCTTCGGTTACATTGTTCCCATCTTTGTTGATGAATTCATCGGGCATCAGTTTGGTTTTGGCCGCAATGTCTTTCAATTCGACAAGATCGTATTCCACAGCGTAGTCGCCAACGCGCTTGATCACCACCGAGCCGTCGATATTGCGCCAAGCGGCGTATTGGACGGCTTTTTCACCGACTTCACGCGCTTCATGTTGATCTACCGGAGAAACAACACCCAAAAAGCAACGTTGAGGATAGCCGAAGGTATCGGCCCTGACCCGTTTGATGTTCAATTCTTTCTTGATTTCATTGGAAAGCAAGTCGCCCAGCGCTCCGGTTCCCGATAGTTGTATATTGCCATGAGCGTCTTTTTCGGCTTCTCCCATCAAGGATACGACCACTGGGACTTCTTTCCCTTTATCGTCTTTTTCATTCCAAATCCCTTCTGAAGCGGCAATGATGCAGCGCCCGTGTTTTTTGTAGGTGGCATCAACGTCTTTGAGAAATTGCTCGCGGTTGAATTGCCGTTCTGGTGTATACACCAAATGGGGACCATCATCTGGATAGCGGCGAAGCGCGGCGGAAGCTGCGGTTAAAAACCCTGCATGGCGGCCCATGACAATGGCAATGTAAACACCGGGCAAAGCCTTGTTGTCTAAATTCACACCGGCAAACCCCTGGGCTACATACCGCGCTGCCGAACCGAAGCCGGGACAATGGTCGGTGACCACCAAATCGTTGTCTATGGTTTTGGGGATATGGACACAACGGCATTCGTAGCCTTCTTCGTTGGCAAATTCATTGACCAAGCGGCAGGTATCTGAGGAGTCATTCCCGCCGATGTAAAAGAAATAGCGAATATCGTATTTTTTGAATACGTCGAAGATCTTATGACAATATTCTTGATCGGGTTTGTCGCGTGTGGACCCCAATGCTGCTCCCGGGGTTTCGCCTACTTCTTCCAAATTTTGGGTGGTGGCTTGGCTAAGATCGATAAAGTCTTCTTCGATAATGCCTCGAACACCATGCCGGGCTCCGTAAACATGAGTGATTTGGTTGAATTTCCGGCATTCCAACGCCGCGCCCACCAGGCTTTGATTGATTACGGCGGTGGGTCCGCCGCCTTGTGCGATTACTGCTTTTCCTCGAATTTCTGCCATTTCTATATCTCCTAGATTGATCGAACTCGTTCTCGGCAGAATGCTGCCTCCACCTAGATGAATCTTTAGAGATACCTTACGAAGTTCAATCCACCCGTCAAGATGTAGAAATGCACCTTAATTGGATTCAAATGAAAAAATTAAAAATGCTTGCTAAATTTTGTTAAAATGATAGGATTGAAATTAGATTCTAACGGACAAATTGTGAGAATTTGACTCTCAGATTTTCAAGTTAAATTAAATCAATAGGTAATGAGTTTATGGGGAGGGCGAGGTTGCAAATGCGCCGTGGCGTGCTCCCGC
>CAZEZQ010000164.1:0-2344 GCA_964516245.1 uncultured bacterium
AATACTTCATCCAAATGTTCCCTCACTTGTTGTTCATTGGGTTGATAGCGTTCCGCTGAAAACGGTTCTTCATATTTCAACAAATTTTGCTCCCAAATATCCTATGTGGATTGATCTTTGGGAATCAACAAAACACCTTCAGAAGTTTTTTTGATATACACTTCATCCCCCTAAAACCGGTAGTCTTTCGGCAAACGGACCGCCTGGCTGCGTCCATTCATAAATAATTTGGCTTTTTGCATGAATCATTCTCCTGTCCTATAATGTATACTTTAAAGTATATATCATTAATGGGGGATTTCAACGCTCTTTTTGCTTTATATATGTGAGGTATTGGGTTTAAGCGTACGCACCGTCGAGAGCTTCCGCGTTCACATCCAGGAAAAATTAACCCTAAAAACAGCGGGAAAATTGTCAAAAGTCGCGATTGAGTGGACTCAGGAATGGTTAAATCATGCTATAATTATAGAAAATATATGGTCTGGAGATACCCAATCAACTATGACACATTCAGAAATGGAACAAGGATTTCGTGAAGTGTGGAAAATGTTTGCTGAAACAGACAAACGTATGGATCAGCGGTTTAGGGAATTGGATCAGCGATTTAAGGAAACAGATCAGCGATTTAAGGAAACAGATCAGCGTTTTAAGGAAACAGATCAGCGGTTGGATCAAAGATTTAAGGAAACAGATCAACGGTTGGATCAATTATTTGCACAAACAGATCAAAGATTGAATCTACATTTTAAAGAAACCAGTGAACAGATTCAAGCGACCGGCAAAAAAGTAAATGATTTGACCGATAAGTGGGGGATGTTTGTTGAAGGACTGGTTGTTCCTGCCGCCAAGAGATTGTTTCAAGAACGAGGCATTCAGATTCGAGAAGTGTATCACCGTGCTGAAGCGGCGAGGAACGGAAGAAGTATGGAGGTGGATGTGCTTGCTGCCAATGGCGAATACGCTGTTTTAATCGAAGCAAAAAGCACGCTCAAAGTAGAAGATGTGAATGAACACCTTGAAAGGCTATGTCAATTTAAAGAATTTTTTCCGCGTTATTCTGAGGCCAAAGTGATTGGAGCGGTTGCCGGAATTGTGATCAGTGAAGACGCCGACAAATATGCATATAAACAAGGTTTGTTTGTAATCGCACAAAGTGGGGATACCGTGAAAATTCTAAATGATACTCATTTCAAGCCCAAAGAGTGGTGAAGATTGAATCAAGAGTAAATCGGGTATTTCTAACCCCACCAATCCGTATAATCGATAGTGGTCTCAAATTTAGCAGTAACCCGTTCGGGCACTTCTTCTTCTCTCATTTCTTCAACATCTTCCCGCGAGGGTTCGCCCACAAATTCCAAACTCTCCATTCGGCATTTGTCCAACACAGGGACATAATCTTCATACGGTGAATATTTCTCGTAATCAATCACCGGCAGGTTGTCTTTCATTTCAATCACTTCCGTGCCGCGGGTGCAGGCCTTGCAGCCGATACAGCCCACTTCACACACTTGCTTCACTTCCGGACCAAAGTCTTCATTCGAGCAAGCCACCACCAACACTTGTTCCGACTTAAAAGGCACCATGCTGATGATGTTGCGCGGACAGGCCTTGGCGCAGGCTTTGCACCCCACGCATTTGTCGTAATCCACTTCTGCCAGACCATCGATCACATGGATGGCGTCATAATCACAAGCCACCACACAATCGCCAAGTCCCAAGCATCCATAGATACAGCCTTGCACACCGGGCACCAAGTTGGCTGCGCTGCAGGTTTGCTCTCCATAATAGGGATTCTGTTTCAAGCGCTGATGCGATTTCGCCGAACAGTGCACCACCGCTTTGTAAGGCAATGTTTCTGTAACTTCCATCCCCATAATATCGGCAATCTGATTCACCGTCGCGGCTCCCCCCGGACCACAGAGAAAAATATCTTCACCTTGCAACGCCACCGCTTCGGCGTATTCGCCACAGCCGACATACCCACAACCGCCACAGTTTGCGCCGGGCAGGGCATTGGCTACCTTCTCTACCTTCGGATCAACCTCAACATGAAACGCCTGATTGGCCCACCCCAATACACAAGCCATCGCCACAGCGAGCACGGCTAATACAATCGCGGCAAGAAATAGCGTAATCGTGGTAAACATAATGTCCTCTTGTTGGTGTTTCGTTTTTTTGATGGGTCAGACTACGTGAACCATCCTACTTCGTGATGCCCATCAGGGCTTCAGAAATTCCCTTGTCCACTCCGGCAAACCCCATAAAAGCCATTGCCAGAATCCCGGCGACAATCAAGGCGATGCCGGTTCCTTCAAACGGTTTGGGCACATCACACAAATCCAAC
>CAZEZQ010000164.1:2354-3574 GCA_964516245.1 uncultured bacterium
GTGCGAATGCCCGCCATCAACACAATTGCGATGGCGAAGCCAATGCCGCCACCCAAGGCCAAGGCCAGTGCTTCGTGCAATCCCCAAAGTTTGTCCGGCTGTTGCAGGTTTTTCATGATTTCCAAACAGCCGAATAAAATCGCGCAATTGCTGGTAATCAAAGGCAAATACACCCCGAACGATTTATACAAAGGTGGAAAAAATTTGCGTACATACATTTCAACAAACTGCACCGATGAGGCAATCACAAAAATGTATACGATATAACTCAGCACAGACAAATCCACGGTTACGCTGGGGTCACCACCCGCGGCGAGCCATACCCATCCGGGCAGGGGAGCGTCGGGCCGCAGTATAAAATAAGTCAAAAACCAGCTGAGCGTCGCCGCGATAGATAAAACAAAGGTCACCGCGCAGCCCATCCCAAAAGCGGTATCCACCTTGCGCGAAACCCCCAAAAACGGGCAGATCCCTACAAAATAATGCAGCACAAAATTGTTAATCAACGCTGCGCCGATAAAAATTAAAACCAGATTGCTGAACACTTCCATGATGAACTTCCTTTGTCTCTATCTCAGTGAACTCAAAACCCACCCTGCGAGTCTGTCATTCCGAGCCAAGCGTGGAATCTACACCGGCACACAATTGTTGTTTGCCGTTCTCCGTGTAATCCTTTATGGTTCCGTGCCATCCGTGATTCAAAATGCTTTTGCCGTTCTCCTGTTATTCCTACTCTCCTGTCCGCCACGGCGGATTCAGACAAATTACTTACTCATCTTCGGTGTCTCATGCCGCTTCTTCCACAAATTGTACGCTTCCACAATTCCAATCAAAAAACCAAGCGTAATAAAGGCGCCTGGCGGCAACACCATAATGCCCCATTTGGACCAGGTTTCGGGAAACAGTTGAAGACCGAACCATGAACCTGACCCTAAAATCTCACGTACAGTAGCAATACTGGCCAGCGCCACTGCGAACCCTGCTGACATCCCTAGCGCATCCGAAACAGAAATACTGAGCGGTTGTTTGGAAGCGCATACTTCACAACGCGAGATAATCAAACAATTCACGATGATCAACGGCACATACGGCCCTAGTTGCTTGCTCATTTCATACATATACGCCGCCAAAAACTTGTCGGCAATGGTCACAAAAGTGGCGATGGTCAATGTAAACACCAAAATTCGCAAATGTGGTTTCAGCAGATGGCGAATCAAACT
>CAZEZQ010000164.1:3584-8736 GCA_964516245.1 uncultured bacterium
CCGGTTTCATCCCATTGGTCACCGCCAACACCGGGCACATGCCCAAGAGCTGCACATACACCGGGTTTTGCGGCAAAACCCCGTTGATGAATTGTTCTGTCAAGGTCGGTTGATCGGATGTGGCTGCGGTTACAGTATCACTCATGATGCCTCGCCTTGTGTTGAATGAGTATTGCCCAGTGCTTCACGGGCATTGTCAATCGCCCTATTGATAATGTTCGCGACGCTTTCCGTTGAAATGGTTGCGCCAGTAAGTGCTTGCACTTCGTTTGGCTCTCCCGATTCGTATTTTACCACTTCGATATCTTGCGATGCCGGAAGTCCTTCAAAACGGCTGCGAAATTCTTTGCCCGTGATGTAATCACCCAATCCCGGCGTTTCCTTTTGATTGAGTACATACATCCCCGTGAGTTGGCTGCGTTCCGCGTTCAAACCCACCAACAGGTCGATTCGGTCGGCAAATCCCTGGCCGGAGGCGGGGATCACCCATCCCAATAGTTCACCGTTTTCATCGTAGGCTTCATAAACGGTTTTCCCTTTTCCATCGGCTCCGGTGATCCTGATTTCTTCGGTTCGTTCCTCGTCCGCTCCAGGCAGCAGTGTAGGGATCACACTATACGTCTCATTGCGAACATTTTCTGCAATCTTACCGCTTAGCGCGACTTGGATGCCCGCCAAGCCACCCCCGTATAAAACAGCCAACAGGATGACCAGCCAGGCTTGTGTGATGAAAAAAATTGGATTCTTCTGCTGTGCCATAATGGTTAAGCCTCAATGATTAAGCCTCTCTTGGATTAAGCCTCTTTCGGTTTGGGAGCGCCGCCCAAAGGTTCAGGGATCAACCAGCGATCGATCAACGGCACCGCTGCGTTCATCAGCAGAACGGCAAACATAAGCCCTTCGGGATATCCGCTAAATAGGCGGATCAAAACTGTAAACGCCCCGATGCCTAAGCCAAATATCAATTTGCCTTTCGGTGTAACCGGGCTGGTTACTGGATCAGTCGCAATAAAAAATGCGCCAAGAAACAGCGCTCCGGTGCAAATTTGCTGCAAGACGGTTAACGGCGTCATGCCAGCCAGTTCCGCGCCATAACCGAGAACGGATACCGATAAAAAGATGCCGAAGGGAATTTCCCAGGAAGCGGAACGCCGGAAACACAAATACAAACCACCGATCAAACAAGCCAACACGCTGGTCTCGCCCAGCGAACCATTGTGCGCACCAACCAGCAGCGGCCAAATGGCGGGCAAGTCTCCCGCATGCGCTTTGGCGGCAGTGAGTGGAGTGGCTTGTGAAATGATTTCAGTAACGCGACCTGAATCCATATACGCCGCCGCCCCGGTTTCTTTGGGAAAACTAAGCATCACAAACGCTCGGCCCACCATCGCTGGATTGAAAAGGTTGAATCCCAATCCGCCGAAGACGGTCTTGCCCATGCCAATGGCCACCGCCGAACCAACAATGGCGACATAATAATTGGCGCTCCAAGGCAGTGACAATCCGAGAATTATGCCGGTCACGATGGCTGAGCCATCCAGCAAGTTGGAGGGCTTTCCAGACATTCGCGAAAAGATTTCTTCAAACACCAGGCAAGAAAATATACAAAGGCTAATCTGCCAAACCGCATTCCACTGAAAGAAGAAAATCGACAATAAAATCACCGGCGCCAATCCGATAATGACGTCATACATCATCCAATTAGTGGATGTGGATGGATTGGAAAGATGAGGCGAAGGCGCCACATGAATATGAGTCTTCTTTGCAGCCTCTTGGGATTTTGTTTTTTCACTCGGTTGTTCTGCCATAGCTGGTTATCTCTACTAAAGATTAATTTCGGTTGCGTAACATGACTTTTCCGGCACGAATCAGCTGCACCAGCGGGATACTCGCCGGACAGGTATAAGAACATGAACCGCATTCAATGCAGGCATTGGCATAATATTGCTCCAACAAATCCGTATTGCCCCGGCGCGAAGCCAAGCCCAATTTGGTGGGCACCAGATTCATAGGGCAGACATCGACACACTGGCCGCACCGTATGCAGTTGGTTTCTTCCGTTTGCCGCAGGTTTTCGTGGGTAAGAATCACCAACCCACTGGTCCCCTTGGTGACCGGCACATCCGGTGAGCCTAGCGCAAATCCCATCATCGGACCACCGGCTATCACCCGGGCGGCATCTTCAGTTAATCCTCCACAATATTCAATCAAGTTTCGAACCGGGGTTCCAATCGGGACAAACAAGTTTTTAGGGTTTTTAATCCCATCTCCAGTCACAGTGACTACCCGGTGGGTCAGCGGTTTTTGGTGCAGCACCGCCCGCGCGAGAGAAGCGGTGGTTCCCACATTAATTACCACTACACCCACATCCAGCGGCAAACCGCCGTATGGGACTTCTTTATGGGTGAGGGCATAAATTAGCTGCTTTTCTCCCCCTTGGGGATACTTGGTGTGCAGCGGTTTAATTTGAATCGTGGTGTCAGCGGCCGCTTCCATCATCGCCGCGATTGCCTCAGGTTTGTTGTCTTCAATACCGACCATCACTTCATCCGCGCCGGTGGCCCTTTGCGCCAGCAAGGCCCCACTGATGATAGCATTGGCAAATTCAATCATGATCCGGTTGTCAGAACTCAAATAAGGCTCGCATTCGCAGCCGTTAATAATCAATTGTTTAACCGGCTTTTGCTCATTGCGCATCAATTTGACATGGGTTGGAAAAGCCGCTCCGCCCAAGCCCACTAGTCCAGCATTTCGCACCGCATCGGCTATCTCTTTCGGATCGTATGAGTCAAACCCATCTTTGGGCCAATTGTTGTTTTTGAATTCGTTATAGATGGTAAGCCCTGTGATGCTTTGTTCTTCGGACGCTTTGATAGGTACCACAGATACATGCCGCCCATTCGGCAAGGTTGCCATACCGGGCCGTCCGGTTGTCCCATTGATCGTGGCATGAACCGGAGAAGAAATCATTTTCTCTGACTGTCCGATCAAATCGCCTACCTGTACTTCAGTTTTGGGTTTGACCAGCGGGTCGCATGGCGCTCCCAAATGCTGCAACAGTGGAATCTTGACTTCTTTTGGAGTGGGGAACACCTCAATTTTACAGTGAGAAGAGTCGACCGGAGAAGGTTTTTTGGGATGAATTCCGCGCTGAAAAGTATGAATGTCATGAATGATAGATCTCAACGTTGTCATAGTAAAACCTTAGTTAATTTATTTGCGTTCTCTACTATTATACTCCGGACAAAAAAAATCTTGCCTCCATTTCATCACAATCCAATTAATAAAACCGCCTAAGGCAAACCCAATCAAAGCCAGCACCAGCTGAAACAACGCATTGCTAGCCAACCAGGCGCCAACAACTGCCAATACAATCGGCAAAATAAAGAAAAGAAGCGATACAAGTGCCAGGTTTCCACCCCGTAATGGCGATTCTTCTATGTTAGAATAGGGACAATCTTTGGTCGAGCAGGAATGAGATTTGGAGGAACAAGTATTCATGATGCCTTCTCACATGGATGAAATCAATAATAAATTTTCTATATCACTAAAATCTAACCAAAAAATTCGCTTTTCTATTCCTCCCCCAATGAAATGGGGGAGGGTAGGAGGGGGTTAAAATGAAATACCCCATACTTACAATTCACATGTCAGATTCTACTCTATATAAATCTATGCGTTTTTTGAAATTTCTCAAGGCTTCATTTTTGGGTGTTTCCTGTTGAATTTACAAAACTTAGCAACTATAGTTAAATGTTTATCTATTTTTCTCTTGGTTTTGTCTACTTGGATTATTTTCCATAAATCTAATAAATATAGGATTGTAAGTTCAATATAGAAATGTTTTAGAATGACTCTAAATCTTTATTATTTCAATATATTAAGATAAAAAAATATCTATTGTTTTGGGTAATGTTTTCAACTTTCCTTCATTCTATTCGTATATTTTCTTTTGAATTATTGGTAACATAAAAACAAACCAAAAAAGAATGAACTTGTAAAATAAGCGAGCCATAAGTTATGTGTCCAAATTGCAAACAGACATTGATTATATTGGAATTAGAAGGCATTGAGATCGACTATTGCACAGAGTGCGGCGGCGCCTGGTTGGATGAGGGTGAGATGGAACTCATCATGGAAATAGAAGGGGTGGACTCAGCAGCGCTTGCGGATGAGATCTTCACCAAAAAACTAGATTCCAAATCGGAGAAACGCTGCGTACGCTGCGCTGCCAAAATGCAGATGGTACGAATCGGTGATCCACCGGTTGAAGTCGACCGCTGTCCCTTGGGTGATGGGGTTTGGTTTGACAAAGGTGAAATGCAAACTTTGATACGCAATCAACATCAAGACGCAAATGGTGTGGTGGCCAAATTCTTTGCCGATTTGGTCCAAGCAGAAGCTGAAGAAAACACGAAAGGAGATTCGTAATGACTACTGGAACAATTATTCTGATTGTCGTTGGTATTTTGGTGCTAATTATTATTGCTTTGATTGCCTGGTTTGTGGGGGCCTACAATGGCTTGGTTCGGTTTCGCAATGAGGTGAAAAACGCCTGGGCGCAAATTGATGTGCAATTGAAACGCCGCCACGACCTTATCCCCAATCTGGTCGAAACCGTGAAAGGCTACGCCGGGCATGAACGCGAAACCTTAGAAGGGGTCGTACAAGCACGTTCGCAAGCAGTCAACGCCAGCGGCGTTCAAGAACAAGCCCAAGCCGAGCAGCAACTAAGCGGCGCATTGGGACGCTTGATGCTTTTGGTGGAAAACTATCCTGACTTGAAAGCCAACCAGAATTTTCTAGCATTGCAAGAAGAACTAACATCAACGGAAAACAAGATTGGCTTTTCCCGCCAGTATTACAACGATCAGGTGATGAAATACAACACGCGTATCCAAAGCATCCCCGATAACATCATCGCGGGAGTATTCAACTTCGGTCAGGAAGACTACTTCGAACTCGAAGACGAAGCCCAAAGAGAAGCCCCTCAAGTACAGTTTTGATATACAAATGCAATTTTGATTCAAAATCGCAGTGTCGTTGTATTGTTGTTCTCCCAGGGGGCTGATCTTTACCCACAAGTTTGGTGAACGTTTTTTGCCCCCCTTATTAAGGGGGGTAAGCACCGCAGGGGCTGGGGGGATTTGGC
>CAZEZQ010000165.1:0-8725 GCA_964516245.1 uncultured bacterium
AGCCGGTGGTATAACCATGTTTTTTCATCGCGTCAGCCATGGTGGTTTCTGAGAGCGGCAGACCAATGCCTTCTTCGTTGTTTTGCACGCCGATGGCGTTGAACTCATGGCCGAAGCGGGTTTGGCAGCGTCCGGTGAGGTAGCCCGCGCGCGAGGGGCAGCAGACCGGGGCGCTGACATATCCTTCGGTAAAGCAGATTCCATTTTGGGCGATGGAATCCATGTGGGGTGTGGGAATCTCGGTTTGTCCCTGGCAGGAGAGTTCTCCATAGCCGAGATCATCAACCACAATCATGAGGACATTGGGTTTGCGTTGCTTGGCGAAGGATTGATTACCGATTATTGAGCCCGCCAGGCAGGCGGCGGATGTGTAGGTTAGGTTATGCAGGAAATCACGTCGTTTCATTTTGAGCCCTTTCTATCACAAATTGGGGGAAACCAATTTAGGTAACCAAAGGATGATTTTTTCGGGTAAATAGGTAATAATGAATAGTGTGATGACCATGGCGGCGTAGAAGGGGAGCATGGGTCTGACTAGTTTGGTGATGGTGGTGCCCCCTACCCCGCAACCGACAAAAAGCACCGTGCCCACTGGTGGGGTGCAGATGCCGATGCAAAGATTGACGATCATGATCAAACCGAAATGAATGGGGTGCATGTCGAGAGTGGTGACCGCGATTTGGCTGAAGATCGGGGTGAAGATGAGCACTGCCGGGGTCATATCCATAAACGTGCCAACGAACAATAGAATTAAGTTAATAATGAGCAGCAAAATGTATTTGTTTTCGGTTAAACTGAGCAGGCTTTCGCTGACCATCTGGGGGAGATCGAGACGCACCATCAAATTGCCCATCGCCTTGCTGGTGGCGATGAGAAGAAAGATAAACGCAGTGGTGATGGCGGTGGTTTTAAGAATTTGGGGCAAATCGCTCCACCCCACTTGTTTGTAGACCAGCACGGCGAGAATAAATGCATAAATGACAGCAGCGGCGCTGGCTTGGGTGGCGGTGAAGAATCCAAACATGATGCCGCCCAGCACGATCACCATGAGCATCATGCTTAAGATGGCTCGTTGAAAACGTTTGATGCTATCCCAAAGTGCCACTTTGCCGGTGGGTTTAACACCTTTGCGGATGGCGTGAATGGCCGCTACGATCATCAATCCAATGCCGATGATGATACCGGGGACGAAACCGCCCATAAACATGGCGGCGACATCAACCGCCTGGTTGCCGACATCGCCCCAGGCAACCGCGTAAACAATCATGATGTTCGAAGGAGGGATGACCAAGCCTAGCGTCGCGGCGGAGAGGGTGAGAGCGGTGCTGAACTCGCGATTGTAACCCACCCGGCGCATTTCGGGGATCATGAAGGCGCCGATGGAGCTGGTGGCGGCAGTAGCCGAGCCCGAGATGGCGCCGAATAGCATACAGGCCATCACATTGGCATAACATAAGCCGCCGATCAGACGTCCAAAGAGAACATCGGCGAAGTCAATCAAACGCCGCGCAATGCCGCCTGCGCCCATTAACAAACCAGACAAGATAAACATGGGGATAGCGAGCAGGGCGTAAGAATCGATGCCGTGCCACATGTCTTTGGCGATTTGCATGAAGGTTAAATAAGGAGGCCAGAAACACAAATAAGCAAGCACGGTTGAGATGCCGATGGAAAAGGCAATCGGCACATTGTGCAAAATTAAAATAACAAATGAGGCTATCAGCACAAAAATCGCAAAATCTTCGGGAGTCATGATTACTTTTGCCCCCCTTCTTGTTCAACAGGCTCACCTACCGGTTTGGGATATTTGATGTGGTAGGCGCAATAGAGCAAGTTCAATATTCCGGTAAAGATCAATACCAAATAGAACCATCCGCGATTGATGGCTTCGATTCCAGGCATCTTCGACCCGCGTGAGAAAGCTCCTTCACACACCAAATAACCTCCAATCACTAACACCAGAAGAGAGAACAAACCAACCAGAATAATGGCTGCGTAATCGAGGATCAAGCGTACTTTATAAGGGTACAATCGAACAAGAGCGTCAACGCCCAAATGAGAACGGTAGCGAAAGGCCAAAGCGCTGCCCAGGATGCCGATCCACACCAGTAGGGTTTGCGAGGCGGTGTTGATGGGGGCGGAAGCCAAAGCGACGAAGCCCATTGATGATTCGAGAAATTCATTTTCGCCGAAGGTTGCCAACAAATAACTGGTGCTAGGTTGCAGGATGGCGTTCAACACAATTTCAGCAGTGATGCTGAACACCATGAGAATCACCAGCACGATCAAGACAGCGGTTAAGGCCTGGTCCAAGGCATTGTAAAAACGATCCAACGTATGTCTCCCATTTTAAAAATCGAAAATCAATCATACAACACATTGGAGGTGTATGGAAATGGTTGTACAAACATGTTGTTGAACGGTCAAAAACATAAAGAACCCATAAGACACATAGGAAGGAAAGAACCTAAAGGGCCAATAAGAGAAATTTACGCATGGTGATTACAGAGGTAGAGGAACTAATTGTTCAGATGTGAATCATTCGTGGCTCGGAGAGAGCCACGCCACGAAGCATTTTCAACTTCGCCTCACTCGTAGGGGCACGTTGCAACTTGCCCCTACAGGAGTTTTTTATTCTACGGCGCGGATGCGTTTTACGTATTCCATGACTTCGGTGCCTTCGAATTGGTTGTAAATCGGTTTGGTGGCTTCGACAAATGGTTCTTTATTATCAAAGTGGGTGAAGGTGACGCCTTCGGCTTTCATTTTCTCGATTTGTTCGAGGTTTTCTCTTTCCCACAGTTCTTTTTGAAACTCTTTGGCCACTTCAGCGGAATCTTCGATAATTTTCTGCTCTTCTGGCGTCAATGCGTTCCACTTATTGGCGCTCATTAAGAGAATATCGGGGATGTAAACATGTTCGTCGAAGACATAATACGGGGCGACTTTGTAATGCCGGGTGGTGTAGTAGCTAGGGATGTTGTTTTCGGCTCCCTGCACCACTCCGGTATCGAGAGCGGTGTAGAGCTCGGAGAATGCAATCTGTTGGGGAGAAGCGCCCAGGGTCTCGACCAGTTTTTGCATCATCAAGCTTTTTTGCACGCGAATTTTTATCCCACGCAAATCTTCGGGCGAGGTGACTTTTTTCTTGGTATAAAACGAGCGCGCCCCAGCGTCGAAATAGCTAATCCCTTTCAGGTTTTGATCGAGCGCCATATCGAGCAGCTCCTGTCCGATTTCGCCATCCAACACTTTCCACATATGCTGATGATCGCGGAAGAGATAAGGGAGCGAGTAGACTTTGGCCAACTCGGTTTTTGTTTCGAGGATGGTGGATGAGATCTTGGTAAAGGCATCAGCATCGTTGCTGACGTTATCGCACAATTCCTGCTCGTTGCCCAGAGTTCCACCGGGTTGAATCTTGATGATCATGCTCCCGCCGCTGCGCTCTTTGACTTCATCGGCGAATTTTACCAGAGCGTGGTGTACTGGGTGGTCAGTATTGAGCACATGGGGCAGGCTAAAGGTTTTTACGCCGGTGTTTTGCGCGCAGGATAGGAGCATGGCGCTTAGTGCGATGATCGATATCGATATGTTGAAAAAATGTTTCATGGTTATACCCTCGTGGTGGTGGTTAATAACCATTGTTTTCTTTTTTAAAGTATTTGGCAAGCTGCCTGCCCAGAACATATAGTGGGCTATCCGCCGCAGCAGACTTTGAGCCCACTTTACGAGACTACAGTAAATCTTCGCGTTGGGGGGTAAAGACGTCGAAGATTTTGCCGGCTTCGAGAGCGACTACACCGTGCGGGGTGTGGGGTGGAACGTAATAGGTATCGCCAGCATTCACGATTTGTTTTTTTTGGTCCATCTCCAACTCAAACGAACCGCTGACGATGTAGCCCACTTGTTCGTGGGGATGGCTATGCACATCGCCTACAGCGTCTTTTTCAAAGGTGAACTCAACCGCCATCATGGCGCCGCCGTATGAAAGCACCTTGCGCTGGACTCCGGGGCCGGGTTGATCCACTTTTCCATTTTCACTTTTTACAATCATACATTTTCCTTTGAGAAGAATAAGATTTCAAAAATACTATGGGAGTTTACTTTCACCCCCCTCTAAATCCAATGTCATCAACTTAAAAGCAATCCACCCGCTCCGGCGGGCTATATCAAGATGAAACTAAAGTGCTTCAATAATGTTTGCTCAACAATCCCCTCTCCCTCTGGGAGAGGGATAGGGTGAGGGAAGCAAACTGAATAAAAAAAGTTGTTTCATAAGAGTTATGCTTATTCTCTTTGTTGAAGGTGATATTGTTTCGAATTTTCAATCATGATTATTTGACTCATGTTTTGCCGTTGTTTTTCACGATAGAAAAAGTTACACTACGATCTGAAATCATTATTAGGAGAAACTGGAATTTTATGGTCACCCAAAATCACAACTTGCCCATTTACCGTAAAGGATTTGGATTAAAAGCCGAAGTCGCCGATACGCTCTCAACGGAATACCGGAGTGGATTGGTTGAATATCTTCGCGAGAATAATTTTACGTTGAAGGTAGGCGATCTTGCTTTTTTAATCGCCAAAGAATTCGGCTTTTGCTATGGGGTCGACCGCGCGGTCGATTATGCCTATGAAACCGTGCAAAAGTTTCCCGACCGCACCCGCTACATTACCACCGAGATCATTCACAACCCACGGGTAAACCGCAAGCTGAAAGAACTCGGTTTTCGCTTTTTGAGCGGCGGTGAAGCGGGCGAATATGGATATGGCGATGTGGAAAAAGATGATGTGGTGCTGCTGCCCGCCTTCGGCGCCAGCGTCGAAGAAATGAACAAGTTAGCCGAGATCGGGTGCATTCTGGTCGATACTACCTGCGGTTCGGTGATGAACGTCTGGCGGCGGGTGGAGCGCAATTCGAAAGACGGGTATACATCGGTAATTCACGGCAAGTATTATCATGAAGAAACACTGGCGACTAGTTCACGCGCATTGCAGTTTGAGGGTGGCCATTATGTGATCGTTCGCAACGAACAAGAAGCGCAGGAAGTGTGTGATTATATCCGCCACGGCGGCGATAAAAAAGAATTTTTGGATAAATATAAACATTGCGTTAGCCCCGGTTTCGATCCAGACGAACACCTGAAAAAAGTAGGCATCGCCAACCAAACCACTATGCTCTCAAGCGAGTCGCTGCACATTTCCAAAATGGTGGGCGAGGCCATGAACGACCGCTACGGTGAAGAAAACCTAAAAGAACATTTTCGCGCCTTCGATACCATCTGCAGCGCCACCCAAGAACGGCAAGACGCCATTATCGAGCTGGGCAACAAAAACCCCGATGTGATTATTGTGGTGGGGGGCTACAACAGCAGCAATACCAATCACCTTTGCGAGATCGGCTCGCGTTTCGCGCCTACTTATCACATCGCCGAAATCGACTGCATTCTCTCCGCAACCCAAATCCGCCACAAACCCTTCACTCAAAAAACCGAAATTATCAGCGAAAATTGGCTGCCTGAAGGTCCGCTGAAAATCGGGGTTACCGCAGGCGCTTCCACCCCCGATAAGGTAGTCGGCGAAGCCGTTTGCCGCATTGGTGAGTTACGGGGATATGATATGGCCGAGAAATTGAGCCAAATAGGAGTAGAACAGGCCATGTAAGTCATAATTTTTACCTTCGCTTGGCCTATAATCTTTTGGGTGCGTTTGTTTTCTGGCATTCCGGCAAAAAGTCTAATTTGGAGCGCAGGCGTCCCCGCCTGCATCAACATATAGCGCAGGCGAGACGCCTGCGCTCCAATATATGACGAGACTGTTTTCATGATTGGTCTTTTTGCCGGATTGTCTTTTCTGAAAAGACATAAAATTCCAGCACAGGTTTATGAGTTTGAGCTAATTTCATTCTGTCTTAACAAACCGCATGGCATTTAGCGCAATGCCTGTACCTTAATTCATCATCATGGGATCAGCGGTGGTGTTTGTTGGTGGGTTGAAACCCACCCTACATTTTTTTTGGCTGTCAAGCCTGATTTTATTATATATACTGGGATAGCTACCTTCCCGAGCCTACCTTCTTAATAGAACAATCACTTCTTTTTATCATTTTGCAATCATGACATACTTATAGTTGAGATTCTTAGTTTTGGAAAAATCCTTTAAAGAATCGAGGCTGATTTTGTAATTATTGATTCAGATGTTATACAGTTCTTTGTTTAATATTTGAACATTCCTAATTTTGAAATGTCCTATCTTGATACGAGTCTCCATCTTAAACAATCATCCATGTGATTATTTTATAGAATCAGTATATTTTTATATTCATATAACTATCTCAAATTATGAAATTTACGATAAATCAATTATATGACATATATTCCTTCTATAGATACTGGCATAGGTTTTGTATCTATATTGGATTGAGCCAAGCAAATGTTCACGAATGATTCACACCTAATGAGGATGTTGAACCATGTTAAATGCACTAATTGAATTGCAAAGTATTGTTATGTCTATTGAGAGCGCCGTTGTGCTCATGCTGGCGTGCCTGTTGTTGGTAGTGATTGCGTGGTACATCACCCTTAGCAAGTTGCGCGCTATACCTACAAGAAAAAACTGGTATGAACGCCGTTGCCAAGTGCTTACAGAGCGTCATCGTCTCAATCAAAATGAGCGTAAGCATTTACAACCCAAAACGGTTCCTAATGTGAAACGCCGAAGCTATTTTGAAATCTAATTTGGAAACGTAATAGGAATTTGGAGGATATTTTTAAGCCATTTCCCTAATAAGGATGAATTTATAAAATCAACCTCCCCATTTTGTGATCCCCAATTCTCCCCAGGAGCCTCACATAGAGGCTCCTCTTTTTTTGTTGAATTGCTTCACTATAACGGCCATTATGCAAGGGCAGACAAACGGCGCTTGCCCTTGCCACCCAGTCTATTTGTACCTATCTGTTTTTGCATTAGCACTAAGCAAGGGAAGACTAACAACGCTTGCCTGCCACGGCGTGTCATGACGTTGCCAGGTGGTTGTTCCTTGTTATGAACCGCATTTGGTAGCATTCTATTAGGACAGCGAAAATCTCAAAATAAGACATTCACGAGAGTTTTATGTGTGCCAAAACCATTTATGAATATACGCCAGAGATGGAGCGTTGGCAGATTGCTCCTGGTAGTATTGATGAAGTATTGAGGTTTGAAGACATTTTTGGAAATTCCAATCCAGTTGAGATCGAAATTGGAATGGGGAAAGGGCGGTTTATTTTGGCGGAATCATGCAAGCGGCCGGAAACAAATTTTCTGGGAATCGAGCGATCACTGAAATATTTCCGAATTGCTTTGTTGCGGCAAAGTAAAGATCCTCGTCCAAACTGCCGTTTTCTTTGTTTTGATGCCGATTTTGTTGTGAAGTTGTTGATCCAGCCCAATACCGTGACCGCTTATCACGTTTATTTTCCCGATCCCTGGCCGAAAGAGAGACATCATAAGCGGCGCTTGTTCAATCCACGTTATGTTGAAAAAACCGCCGAGACGCTGGTATCGGGAGGCCATCTTTATTTAAAGAGCGACCATGAAGAATATTTTTATGATGCGCATGAACGGATTCTGTCGCAAAATTGCTTTGAATGTGTGGAACAATCCACTTCGGAAGAAAGTTACGATTCGTTTGAAGAAGCCTCGGAGAGTGAAACCCATTTCGAAATCAAATGGCGCATGGAAAACCGCACCATTCATTCTGCAACGTATCGAGTGAAGAAATGACCCATAAACGAGTTCACTATGTCTGAGGAATCATCAATCAAACAATGGATACACCCTATTCTTGGCTGCAGCGCTTTGTTTGCGTTTGCGTTGATCCCCCGCCTGTTGTGGGTATGGAACGATCACCCTCATCCCTTTTCGGATATGGAAGATTACTATCGCTGCGCCATCAATTTTTTGCGCGGCGAGGCTCTCGCCCAATCGCCGGATCGGCTGGCCTATAGGCCTCCGCTGTATCCCTTATTTTTGGCGGCGGTGATTCAACTTTCGAATGGCCACTTGCTTGCAATTCGCATCACGCAAGCCGTTCTTGGATCGCTTTCTGTGTTACTCGTGTTTGGGCTGGGTTGGCAGATGGCCTCATCGTCTTCATCGGGCAAGTTCCTTTTCACACTCCCTTTTTTGGCCGGCCTGAGTTACGCCCTTTTGGATAACCCCATTTTTTTCAGCGCCGTTTTGATGAGCGAAACCTGCTTTATTTTCTTATTCTTGATCTGGCTAAATCTTTTGTTGCTCTACCAAAGGGAGCCCCGTTATTGGCTGTTATGTCTTAATTCGATTTTTCTCGGCGTTCTCGCCCTTTCCCGGCCCATTGCATTGTTCTTTTTGCCCATCGTAATTTATCAAATTGGGAAATCCATTCCAATCGGAGAACGAATGACCAAAACCTGGCTGCCCCTTTTTGGATGGCTGCTGCCGATCGCGCCGTGGACCATTCGCAATTATTTGGTGTTGGGTTCATTTGTTTTCATCGCCACCAATTCAGGGGTGAATTTTTTCATTGGGCACAGCCCCGCCTTTGGGTATTACGAAGGCGGTTTGAAAGAGCCGATTCGCCAGGAATATGCCCAGCGGTTTGGATACAGCGAAGTGGGAGAAGACCGATTCTTTTTTCAAATGGGATTGCAGCACATATTGGAAGACCCGGCAGCATTGCTCACACGAAGTTATTACAAAC
>CAZEZQ010000166.1:0-8724 GCA_964516245.1 uncultured bacterium
ATCGGCTCACCGGGCGAAACCCGCCACACCATCGATGAATCTATAGAGTTTGTCAAAGATATCGACCCGACAATTATCACCTTCGGTATTACGACCCCATACCCAGGAACCGCGCTATTCGACGAAGTGGCGAAGGTATACCCTGAAATCGGCGACGGCAGCCAGATGGATATCAGCCGGCTGCATTCGGATACCTTCTTCAACCAGTTCTTCACCGACCTCAGCAACGATGAATTGACGAAAGACATCCGCCGGGTATACCGCGAGTTTTACTTCCGGCCGAAGTACATCTTCAACTGGCTCAAGCGCATCGACAGCTGGGAAGAATTCAAACGAGTCAGCATGGCCGGCGCCAACGTTCTCGATTATGCATTCAGCTGGAGCGAATAGGCTTGCAGCGAAGGCGTCCTCGCCTGCAGCCGTTAATAGGCGAGCTTCTTGCCAAGCCAATTGTTGATTTCAACAATATAAGCAACCAAAAAAGAGGGTGACAGGTTCACCCTCTTTTTTTGGTTGGCCAGCGAAGACTCCGTAGGAGTGTAGAAATCCCCACCGGAGAAGGCAGGCAACTGACCAGAGGCCTGGGGCAGATTTTGTTAACATGCAAACAAGCGGAAGTTCAATGAAATCAAAGCGGGAGGGAGACGAGGCTTGTACCCGCGACCCTCCGCTAGGGAATTCTGGATTGGCTTGAGGAGCATTGCGTAGCGACAGATAGCAATGAGTAGCAACATGCACACAAATTCAGGTTTATGAAAATAATTTGAATAACAACGCGTAACAACGAATAGTGAAAATGCTCCACCGGTGTAGCACGTTGCTCCACGTTTCTATGTATAAAATTTCTTGACTAAAAACCGATTGGCTTCTATCCGATCAGAGTCATGGTTGATATCAAAAAAGAAATAGCACTTTTGTTAATAGATACCTGTGTACACCAATCAATACTTTTGAAAAAAACCACATTTTTTTACCCAATAATTCGTGTATGAAAAAAACCAAGGCTCCAACTTGTTATAAAAAGTACAACAATCAATGTTGTTGTTGGTGCAACAGGATCTGGAACCTGTTGTTGTTCCATATTTTGAACAACTTCTTCTTCCTCCATCACATATCCTTCTACTTGCTGAGGCGTGTTGGTGTTGTGTTCCGATTCGTTTGGTTGGTTCAATTCTTCAAGAGTTTGAGGGCGATGCCATTTTTGACGGTCTGCTATTCGTTTTTTCAGTGCTTCATCGATGGATTTTCCGGTTGCAGTTTCAACATTCTTAATCCACGCCGAAACTTTTGCAGAATCAATAGACGGAATGTTTTCCGCATTTTTCTTGATATAGTCCTGCAAATCAGGGTTATCACAGGTGAGATGATCACACGCCACATCATGACGGGCAACTTGGTCGATATAGATTTCTGTTAAATCATCAATGATTTCTTGAGGCGCATCCCAATATCCTTTGCGCACGGCTTCCAGCATCCGGGCGGATATCCCTTGTTTTGCATAAGGATTATGCTCATCAAAGAATTCATCCATATTCAGGTTATAGCGGTCTTTCATCCATACTTCATACAACTCTGTCCATTTTGCGCTGTCTACTGTTTCAGGATAAACCACTTGCCAGCCCCATAAATATTCCGCTGCTTTCCACACATGCCGCCCGCCTGCATATCCTTCTTCCATCATTGCCTTTGCAAATTCTGGATTGAGATATCGTGAGCGGAACTCTTGCCCCAAAAATCGTTCAAGCGGTTCATGTTTTTCCTGTCCTGGGGTGCGCAAATCTGTGACAAAAAACGGAGGGCTTTCACCACCATCCACTGTTCGGACTCCTAATGCAATACTTCCTCCGTATGAAAAATAATCATCGTTATCAAGAGTGGAATAAATCTTTGACGAACGGGTATGAACAATTGTTTCCGTACCATGCAGCGCGTTTCGAAATTCCCGTTCCATTGGCTGTCCCCATATTCCACCGCCATACCCATGCCCCATGCGTCGAATATAGTTGTTGCCCACTTGTTCTTCTTTATCCCAACTCCCACTGGATGCAGTCATTGCATGAATTTTGCTGTCATGTTTTCCGGTAGGCTCTGCAAAGATACGAATGAGACTGCGTGTTTCCGCTTGTTCATCGGGTATCCCTTGTGCAATTAATTCCGCTTCCAACTCACTTGCGTGTTTTCGAATTGGATTGCCATCTTCCGGTGAAGAAGCCGCTAACCTGACAGCTTCATCAATCAGTTCGAATAGCACAGGAAACGTATCGCGGTAGAGACTGGTGGCGTGAAATACGACATCCACACGGGGTCGGCCTAATTCTTCACGGGGAATCAGGTGAAGGTCTTTGATTCTACCCCTGTCATCCCGGATGGGTTTTATACCTAACAATGCTAAACCTTGTGCCTCTTGTACACCCATGTGCCGTATGGTTTCCACACCCCAAAGTTGAAGCGCAACTTTTTTTGGATAATCGCCATGTTGTGCTTTATGGTTGTTAACCAATTCTTCTGCCAATTTGGCTCCTAGTTCTTCTGAGCGTTCTGTTGGGATTATTCGTGGATCAAAGGTATAAAAATTTTTACCTGTTGGTATTGCCGATGTATTCAACACTGGATCATTGCCAGCCCCCGGCTTCACATATCTTCCGTTCAGACCGTGCGACAAACTCATTAATTCATGTGTGCCGCTCGCGATCAAATCATTCCGGTATGTCTCACGTTGCGATTTTTCATTCCCTTTGACAATTAAATCTGTGAAGTTTTCCAGTTTGTCCCCATCCGGTGAAATACCGAATGTATGCAGTCCGAATGGGATGGATTGAACACGAATTTGATTGATATAGTCTTCTAAGGTTGCAGCACGTTCTGGGAATTTCGATGCATCCTTCAGGTCGTTCTCAGACCACCCCCGGTCTTGTAGATCAAGATTGATTCCACGAGTCAACACTTCTTGTTCGATTTCAGTAACCAGTTGATTCGCTGATTCAGGATCTTTGCTTTGCGCATCTCTCCATTCTTGAATCAATGTAGAAATTTTTTTGAGTTCCGGCGACAACCCACCTTCACCTAAAGCCGGGGTAAGATGGTCGATGATTGTAGACATCCCTCTTCGCTTGGCAACTATACCCTCGCCCACATCATCGACAATATAGGGGTAGAGTATCGGTAACGTTCCGGCAAGCACTTCACCAGGATCACTGCCCGACAGGCCGGACTCTTTTCCTGACATCCATTCATGCGTGCCATGTGTTCCTGTATGGATAACCGCATGAGCTTGATATTGATGCTGCAACCATAAATAGGCAGCTAAATATTGATGATGGGGAGGAAGTTCTTGCGATTGGTACAGCATATCCAAGTTTTGGGTTCTTGCCCGGTCGGGTTGCGGCAACAAAACAATATTTCCCACATGAACGGTTGGTAAAATGAAATGCAATTCTCCATTGATCGATTTCGCCATAATTTCTGCGTCCTCTGGTTCTCCCCAAAAATCATTCACGGTCTGTTGAAAATCAACAGGAAGTTCTGAAAACCATTGTTTGTATTCAGAAGCAGGAACTAAATCGATATGACCGGATTGAATCAAACGGTCTAATTCTCCGGGAGCCCAATTCCCGATATTTCTGCCTCGCTGCAAAATCAATTCTTCAATATGGCGCGGATTTTCTAAATCGACATCACCGGTATCGTATCCCTCATCTTTCAGATGTTTCAACATAACGGGAATACTGCGAATAACATTCAAATAACTGGCGCCGACGTTTTGCTTCCCGGGGGGGTAGTTCCAGTAGAGAATGGCAGCCTTTTTGTTTTTGTTTTGCGTTTGTTGTAAATTGATCCATTGCTTGGCACGACCCACCGCACGTGTCACCCGTTCGGGAATGGCTTGGTAAGAAATGCTGCTTCTACTGTTGTCTACACCTCCCACTACGTTGGGTGGAGAAAGTCCCGCCAGTTCAGGGACAGCCAGTTGCCATGCAATCTCAGAAGTGGATAACCCTTGTGTTGACCGTTTCCATTCTTCCACGGTGCGTCCATACACTTGAATGGCATTGATTACCGGTACATTTAATTGTTGCAATGCATCAACTGCGTCTTCGTCCGTAAACTTAAAGTGCATAGAGATGACAGCATCGACTCTGCTTTGATTATTCTCATCAAGCAATAACCGCTTAACCGTTCGGCTCCCACTGGTGGCGAAAACCAATACGGGCTGCATTCCTTGCCGCTCAATTTCTCGCACTAGAGCGTGCGGAATCTGGATAGTTTCACGTCTAACCCTGGTTGCGTATTCTAATACGGCAACTTTCGGAACCTTGTTGGCAGGGTTTGCCAATCGTTCCCATTCTTCCCACGATTGTACAATCCTGGATTCGTTATGAAGCAGTGCGATCAATCCCTGTTCTACAACAGGCGCAGGAGGCTGCACTTCTAGATTCATAAAACCGAAATGAGATCGTAATAGATACAAAAGCATTTCTTTAACTTGGCTGGGTGCGCCATTATTCCAATATTGATCAATCAAATTGTCCCGCTGCAGCCCATAGGTGGGTAAAATTTCTTCAGTTAATCCCGGACCCAATCGACCCATTGCAAAGCGTTTATAGGGAAAGGAAGAGGGGGGGTTGGATGAGTATGATGAAAGAACATCTTTATGATCCATGACCCATGGAGAGGCTTTGACTTCAGCGATCAAAAGATCGTGCTGTGGTAGTGGACCTTCTTTTATGGATGTGGATGGAGCCAGAACCCGAATATCCAGTGAATTCGCTATTTTGGGATACTCAGTAAACAACAGATCGATCGCTTTTGTTACCAGTTCTGAGCCTGGGTTTGAAACCAGAAATACAATTCGCGCACGTTCACCGGGGACATTTTTTTCTTGCATCAAAAGCACAAGAAAAACCGATGCAAATGCAATTACGAATCCGATGCCAATCCAGGATTGCTTCATGATAGTTGTTTATGGCGATTGATTTTGATCCGGAACATAGACTACCGTTCCGTCTTCCAGCCGGTAGGCTGTTCCTAAACGAACCCCATCTCCACTGCCGACTTGCTTGGTCAGCCGCCGAATGGTGGTTTTATTGCCTTCTCGTACGGTGATTTCAAGCCCATCTTCACGCTCTGTGGTTACTGTAACTTTGGTTTCAGGATTGAACATTTCTAACAAATTCAAAGCACTTATTAAAGACACCATAAACCCAAGCGCAAACACGATTCCAATATCAAATAAATTGGCTAACCCTGCGAGAGGATCTTCATCCCGTGTGTTTCCGCTCAACAATCCCAGTCCCCTATATTGGTGCGAGTCTTTCATTTTTCACGTTCCAAACTGTGACGGATTTCAGCCAGGTCTAAGCGGTACCACCGTTCCAATGTTGTAGCAACAATCCACGCCAGACTGCCTGCAATTAACCCCAAGACGGTAGTGCCAAAGGCGAGAATCAACCGTTGTGAAAGGAGCTGCAAGTCATTGGCGGCTAATGCGGTTAATGCACTCCCAAGCGGAATTAAAGTGCCAGCCAATCCCAATGCGGGACCCAACCTTACCCAGATTCTTGCAATATCAACACGTCGGCTCAATTCGGCTTCCGTACGGTCCAGCAAAAGCCAAGAATCAGCGTCAGAGTCGTTCATGGATTGTTTTTTCCATTCTATGAACCCCTGCCGTCTTTTCATGCTATGGGTGGGTTCTAGTGGGTCTTTCACCGCAACAGGTTTTCCACGTCTTTGCAGTGCTTGATTGCAAAGATCACCCAGCAAAAACAATGCATGCGCCATCCCGAATAACAGTGCAATTACCACAGGCCATAGCAAAATATTTGTCAATAAATAAACTGTTTGTTGTAGCTGCTCGATCATATTTTCATATTTCTATTGGAGGCAGGATTAAACCTGCCTCTAAATGTAGTATAAATTTGGATTGCATTGAATGGATGCAAAATCATAGAAAGAAGATCCGGCAAAAAGTCCGATCTAGAAAACGACTACACAATATATAGTAACATGGACATCCAATGCGCACTATATGCTGTTTCAGGCGAGGACGCCTGTGCTCCAAAAAAGACGTTTTGCCGAATCGTCAGAAAGATTGTTATTGATATAACATCCAAGCAGGCGCAAAACTCGCACTTTCAGATTGCAGCATGTTAAGATTTACACGCCCATCAACATCTCTTTCCCATATAATCGTGATTTGGCCATTGGGGCTAATTTCGATTCCCGGTTTTTCATCCACATAAAATTCATCTTGTGTGAGTTGATAAATTTCTGATAGAGATTGAGTTGATGGATCATACGCGCGCAGAAAGATGTCGCCTGAACCGGTGCGGAAATCTACCCATACCACATAAACAGTGTCATCGCTAGCCACAGCAACATCTGCTTGTTCTACACCATCGGGCAAATCATTCTCTGTTATAGGAATCGCAGCATTAAACGTTTCTGATCCTGACGATTTTGAAGCCAACTGGATATTGGGTATATCGTTTACAAAATTGGTCCAAACCACCCAAAGCGTATCGTTTCCATCCACAGTTATTTTTGCTGGATCGGTAGAAGTAGTTCCACGTTCACTGACGGATTGATGCTGAGTAATGGTAAGATCATCTAAAGATTCAATGGTTCCATAAACCAGTTTTTCATTTTGAAAAAAGAATCCGGAGAGTTCTGCGACAGTCCAGACAAAATGCAGTCTTTCTTGGCTGTCAACTGCAATTTGGGGAGTAATTACACCTTCACCATTTGGGCTGGCCGAGGAGATCACTTGGCTGTCAAAATCAATCGGAGACGAAAATGTTTGATCGGAATCACTAATAGCCATCAATAAATTGCCCAAAGAATTCTGAGAAAAATCATACCATGATGCAACAAGTCTACCATTTGGTGTCAATACAATTTTAGGCCGCCATGAGTTTCCGGTGTTATCTGACATCCGAATTTCTTCACCAGCAAATTGGCCATTCGGCTGGAGTTTGCGGTAATACACTTCCACTTGGTTCGTGCCGCTGGCGCTGGTGCTGTGGCGGTAATCATGCCAAATAAAATGCCTGGTACCATCATCCTGCAAAGCCAATGCAGGGTTCCCGCCACTATTGAAAGGGACCCCGTCTCCAACTTCTGAACGAATCGCTATAGGATCACTCAATGAGCCATTATTCATTGCTGTGTATAACATCAATCCAGGAGTTCCCAACCCTGTGCCTTCCGCATTTTGTTCTGTATAAACCAAGTGAAGGTTACCATTTGAATCAAATTGAAATGTACTAACAGGACTGCGTGGCAACCGGGAAGCAAGATCGCTATCTGTGATGGGAAGAATGCTGCCAAATTCCGGTATTGACGGTTGAGAATACACCGGCTGTAATACAAACGCTAAAATCGTAATACCAAACACACAAAAAAATGAGAATTCTTCATTCAACTACCTCCGTTTTAATTGAACCGCACGTTCGCGGATATTTCCATTTATGGTAATTTCATGTTCTCCAAACCGGGCAAGATCAGGCTGGTTGGCATCGATTTCTATTCGATGAGGAAACCGTATATCCCTTTCACGATAAAATTTACCGACATCAACATGCATACATCTTGCCAACCATGCATCTTTAGTATTTTTATCGATGTTTGATAATCCTATCGCTTCGCTTTCATGCTCCGGTCCTCCGGTGTCAAGCGCCGTTCGGTTATAGGCATACCGTAGAAACCGCCACTGGGGAACTTCATTCCCGGAAAACGAAGACTCGCCACAACTGGAATGGGCTTCAATCAAATGATTGTTTTGCCTCTTCAGAGCGGGACAATACAAACACGATTCTGAACAATAGCCCAATTCAGATAGTATTATAGGTACTCCAGACCAATACCCATTCGCAGACGGGCCACATCCCCATGCTGTTATTTCTGGTTGGGGTTTTGTATCTGCAACACCATCCGCAAGTGGAAATCCGTTATAATCCGACCGGTAAGCATGCATCGCTACAAATAATGAATGCAAATTCGCTTTACAGGCAACATCATCTGCACGGCGAATAGCATCACGCATATTAGCACTAATTATCGAAGCAAGTATTCCAATAATCGCCACTGCAATAAGCAACTCAATTAAAGTGAATCCTCTTGAATAGCTCAAAATAGCCTATCCTTCTAATGTTACAATATTTTAAATCGTATTATCACTTTACTATTCATATATCCTCAGGTCAAGTTGGGTAAATATATTGATTATCAATTTACAGAATTTCAATTTTTTTATGCTCTAAGTCATGATGAATTTTATTTTGTTATTCAAGCGTCCAACAGCTTTTTTGACTTATTCTCTTTTGATCAGAGGAGATTGTTTTGATTGGATTTACAATTATTTATAAAGGCTGGTGCAGCAATCGGTGAAGCAAATCTCTTTTTTCTTTAAATGAAAAGAGGGGAATTCCTTGTAATATGTGGTTTTAAATGGGTTAAAAAGAGCGGGAGACGGGGTTCGAACCCGCGACCCTCAGCTTGGGAAGCTGATGCTCTACCAACTGAGCTACTCCCGCATTATGTTTGAAGCCGAACAAATTTCACGATTTCACTATTTGTTTCTATATTCCAAATTTATTTTATACCAATTTCTCATGCACATAAATAGCTTAAACAACGATTTTGAAGGGAGATTCTTTATAAGAAGATCCGGCAAAAAGTTCAATTTAGAAAACGACTACACAATATATAGAACGCGGCCATCTA